>JBBRHB010000211.1:0-7971 GCA_038223355.1 Chloroflexales bacterium | reverse complement strand
CAGCGCCAGCCCTGCCAACAGGTAGAGCGCCGTCAGGCGCAGGCGTATGCTGCTAAACATGTTCTACCAGCCGGTAGCCGACACCACGAACACTTTGGATCGGGTCGGGTCGGCCAGATGTGTGGAGTTTGCGGCGCAGGTACGAGATATAGACATCGACCAGTGTAAGCTGGACATCACGCTCATAGGACCAGACGTAGTCAAGAATCTGTTGCCGGGTTAGTGCCTGGCCCGGATGGCGTAGCAGGTATTCTAGGAGACGCCATTCGGTAGCGGTTAAATCAAGTGGGCGGTCAGCGCGGCGAGCGCTATGGGCACGGAGATCGAGCACCAGTTCGCCGCAACGCAGCTCGGATGGATCGCCGGCTGCGATGATGAAGCGGCGCCCGAGGGCGCGTACACGGGCTAAGAGTTCCTCGAAGGCGAAGGGCTTCACGAGGTAATCATCGGCCCCACTATCAAGGCCAGTGACCCGATCCTCAAGCTGGCCACGCGCCGTTAGCAGCAGAATTGCGGTGGGCAAGCGCGCGGTGCGGATGGCCCGGCATAAGGCGGGTCCATCACGGCCGGGAAGCATCCAATCGATCAATGCGACATCGTAGCTGCCGACTAATGCGCGCTCTAGGCCATCGTTGCCATCGTGTGTGGCATCGACCGTCCAGTGCTCCTCTGTTAATACATCGGCGATTAGCCGTGTCAAGCGAACGTCATCTTCCACGATCAGGATACGCATGCAGCTCCTGGAATAGTGTTCCGTACATCACCGACATATACCATGCAGTATGGTACCTGAAGATTGGGAAACGATTGGGAAAATGGCTAGGGGAAATAGAAGCAGCTTGGGAAAGGAGGCTGTTGGCAGGCCATGGTGGGGTTAGAGGGCTTCGTCCAAGAAGGTTTGAATACGCTCGTTGACTGCGGCAGGGCGTTGGAGTTGCACTTTATGGCGCGCGTTGCGAATGACTGTCCATTGTCCGCGGGGAAAGCGGTGAACAAGTTGCCGAACGGTGTGGGGTGGAGCTACAACGTCAAATTGGCCGGCCAGGAGCAGCACAGGTTGAGCAACCTGTTCGAGCGTCGCCCAGCCTTGCCAGGGCAGCACCGCTTGGCGCATGATTGCCTGCATCACGCGCACGGTGGCATAAAAGCGGTCGGCCAGGAAGCGGCGGCGAAGGATATCGAGTAGGCCGGTGGGCATCGGCAGCGTTGCTACCAAGCGGAACAACCTGCCGAAGTTCATTTCTTCGGCCAAGGCAATCAGGGCAAGCTTGCGAACCAAAGCGGGGTGGTAGAGGGCTAGGTCCAAGGCGAGCAGACCACCATACGAGTGGGCTACGATGTCAACAGGACCTTGAATGCCGCGAAGCGCGAGCAGTTGCGTTATATCGTCGGATAGACGCTTCATGGTGTAGGGACCGGCGGTCGTTTCGCTCGGACCGTGGCCACGGAGACTCGGCATCAGGCAACGATAGCGGGCAGCAAAGGCCGGGAGCTGGGCCGACCACTGCGCGTGATAGCCGCCGACGCCATGAATAAAGAGGAGTGGTGGCCCGTCACGGGGACCGGTGTCGACCAACGCGAGGCGGGCAGAGGGCGGTCCCGCGACGACTACCTGCTGTAGCTCGTTGAACGGTTGGTGTGGTGACTCAAGCTGCCGCTGCATGATCTCGTTGTAGATATTCGAGGAGAATAGACTGGAACTGGGCCGGACGTTCATCCATCGGGTTATGCAGCCAACCGGGAACGATCTGCAGCTCGGCATGGGGAATTAAGAGCGCGGCCTCGCGAAGCTGCTGGGGGGAGACCAGCGGATCGCGCGCGCCGCCAAGCAACAAGGTCGGCTGCTTGATCGTGCGAAGGGGCTCGCCAAGCGAACTATGCCAGAGGGCCAGCGAGTACTGATGGAGTACGCGCGGTTGCATCTGCGAGGCATAATGGAAGCGGCGGGCGGCAGGGCGGAACAAGCCACCGCGGTGCTCGTGGGGCACACGCCGGCCGTAGAGCGCCACCGGCCACAACAGGCGGCCCAGCAGGCGAAAGGCGCGCTCATCATAGGGGGGCTGACCCGCCTTCCCCGGACGTTGCCGCAAGTAGCGCGCGTCGAGGGCCGGGGCGACCAGCACAAGTCGCTCAACGATTTCAGGGTGTGTGATGGCCAGTCGTGCCGCGATGTTGCCACCCATTGAGTGACCCACCAGTGTGATAGGGCCTAGGGCTAAGGCAGCACAGCTGGCCGCTGCTAACTCGGCGAAGGTGTCGAAGTCATAGTCGTCGGGCACGGGGGAACTGCCATGGCCCGGCCAATCGAAGGCCACCGCATGAAACGATGCGCTGAGGGCAACGATGGTGCTCCACCATATTTCTTTGAAGGCACCCAGGCCGTGCAGGAGCACGACTGGGGGTCCAGCCCCGGCGGCGAGGTAAGGCATATTGTTTGTGGGTAGTATCCCACTGGTTGGGGTGTTGCTCATAGTCTATTGTGCATTGCGTAGCGCGCGAAATAGCGCCCGGGGTGTTGGTCGCGTACCGGTCAAGAGGGTCGAGGCCCGAAATAACCGCGCAGCCAGTGCCATGGCGCCAACAATACTCAGGAGTAAGATCCCGATGACGAGCGTTAGCTCCCAGGCCGACACCGGCCCAACGCCCAGCCGTAACATCAGCGTCGTGGGCGCGGTCAGTGGGACCCAGGATAATACATGTGCGGTCATACTATTGGGCTGATCGGAGATTACAGATAAAAACAGGACGGGTAGTAGGACCGGTAAGGTTAGGAAGGTAGAGATTTGACCGCTTTCGCGGGCCGAGGTACCGAGGCCGGCAAGCAATGCCATAAGCGTGCCATAGAGCAGGTAGCCTAGTAGAAAGAGGACGACGACCCAGAGCCATAAGATGGGCGGAATAGCAGCAGCAGCACTACTCGCAAAGGGGGCAGCAGCGGGCATGGTCTGGGCACCGCGTAAGATGGTTTGACCAATCAGGAGCCAGATCGTAAGCTGAATAAGGCCAACGATTCCCAAACCAACGAGCTTGCCTGTCAGAAGCTGCCAGGGTTTGAGTGATGTCAGCAATAGTTCGATAGTGCGGCTCGATTTTTCTTCGGTGATCGAGGACAGCAAGAGGCCACCACCACTGAGGAGACTAAAGGCGAGCAGATAAGCGAAGCCGCTGGAGATGCCGGAAGTAAGCGCGGGCCGTTGGCCGCGCGCTTGATCTACCGTGCTGCCGCCAGCTTGATCGCCGCTCCGTACGATGGTGGTCGTGAAGTTGGCCGGTTGGTTGATGCGCAGGGCCAGATGGTTATCGCTAATGAGATTAGCTTGAAGCAGGCTCGTTAGGCTCTGTACGTCTTCGTCCCCGTTATTCAGGAAGCTAGGTTGGCGGCTGACACGGTCTACCTGGCCGGTCAGGCGGTAATCGCGATGGATGACGAAATATGCGTCGATATGACTGCTTTGGAGTGCTTCGCCGGCGGCTTGCTCGTCAGGAAAGCGTTGAACAACGGGCACAAACTGGGGCGGTAGAGTCACGATAATCGAGCTTTGATCGACCAGTCCGACCGGTTTGCCGGTTTGTCCGGCGGCGTTCCGCTGGAGGGAGTCAACGCCGGCTAGCTTGCCGACCAGGCTAATGCCCAGGAAGACTAGGCCGAGCAATAGTGGCATACCAAAGGTCGCAAGGTAGAAGGTCCCGCGACGGAGTTGGGTACGCAGTTCGCGCCTGGCGACTAACACGAGATTACGCACTGCGGACTCGTAGGATCTCACGTAAGCTTAGCCGTTTGCCAAAGCGTAACATGCCACGGCGCATAACACTTGCAGCCAGACGGATGGCTCCGGCTGCCGCTGCAGCCACCAGCAGGAGGCTGAGGAGAGTTTGCCAAACGGGTATGGTCGCGATGGGCAGCCGAATCAGCATGGTGATCGGCGCGGTCAGGGGAAACAAGCTCAGCCCAACTGCAAGGAGGCTGTTGGGCTGAGCAACAATGGCGATGACCAAGATATATGGGATGACCACGATCAAGGAAATTGGGCCGGCGAACTGCTGCCCTTCCTGCGGAGTTGTGACAGCTGCACCGATGGTAGCATAAAGCGCTGCAACCATGAGATAGCCGAGTAGGAAGAAGAGCGCGGCTAAAAGCAGCATGCTCCAAGGGACGTGCAGGTTGGCCAGCAGGCGGCGGACCGGCGCGAGCACGGCAAGCGCGGCAATAGCCCAGGCGATCCAGGCCAGCATTTGGGTTAGACCGACGGCACTCAGGCCGGTGATCTTGCCGGCCATCATCTGGTTGGGGCTGAGGGTCGTCGCCAAGATTTCGATGATCCGATCTTCTTTTTCATCCGCGAGGGCCTGAAGCAGATAGCCACTGGTGGTGAAGGTCGTCATGAGGAACAGCAGGGCCAGCAGATAGGGGAGTAAAAATAGCAGATAGTTGTTGGCATCGATCACCCGGTTTGTGCCAAAGGTGCGGAGCTGCAACGACAGGGGACGGTCGAGCGTAGCCTGCGTGGCGGTGGGGAGTGTTGCGACCAGTGTCTGACGCAGGATGGCCTGGACCTCGCCAGCGGCGCGATCACTGAGGGCGCGAGGGGCAATGACAGCAACAGCTCCATTGGTCAGGTAACTCGCACGGACAATGACAATGGCACTGATCTGCTGGACTGCCAGCGCATGACGGGCTGCGGCTTCAGCGGCAAAGCGCACGACCGGTATGGCGACGGGACGACCAGCAACTTGCGTGAGATCGGTGGTGGCAAAACGGGTGCTTTGGTCAACAAAGCCGAGTTTGGTTTCGGCGTTGGAAGTGGTCAGCACCTGTACTAGCACGGCGCCGCCCAGCATCAGGAGTAGTGGCACACCGACAGCAGTCCAGATGAAGCCTTTACGCCGTACATGGCGGCGGTATTCTTGCCAAGCGATGAGGCCAATCTCACGCATCAGGCACCGACCGGTGTGGGCTCAGGGCTGGCACGCCGCTCGATCTGCGCGTGGCCCGTGGCTACCGCAATAAAAATGTCGTCTAACGACGGTGTCGCGATGGCGAAGCGCTCGACGGTAAACTCTGGTCGGGTGGCAATCAGGCGCAGAATAGTGTGGGGATCGGTGGCGGCATCAAGCCAGAGTTCAAGGCCCTGGGCGGTTTGCTCGGCACGCTCAACGCCGGGGAGCGTGCCGAAGGGCCCGCTGCCGGTGACGACAACCGCGTTCGGCGCAAAATCGTGGCGTACTGTGCTGACTTCGCCGTATAAGACGATGCGTCCCTGGTTAAACATGCACATACGCTGGCATAGCTCTTCGACCCGATCCATCTGGTGGGTGCTCATGATGATGGCAGCGCCGCGGTCGCGGGCGTCGCACAACATCTCTTTTACCAAACGGGTGTTGACCGGATCGAGACCATAGAAGGGTTCGTCGATGATTAGAAGGTCGGGAGAATGGAGGAGCGCCACACCAAGCTGTACTTTTTGCTGCATGCCTTTGGAAAGCTCGTTGACTTTTTTCTTGCTGACGTCGGCCAAGCCTACGCGCTCCAGGTAGGCAGTTGCCCGACGAGCGGCATCAGCTTTGCTCAAGCCTTTGAGGGTCGCGAGATAGGTGAGGCATTCGCCGATCGGCATGTGCTTGTAGAGACCGCGCTCTTCAGGGAGGTAGCCGATGCGTTGACGGGCTGCGGCCGTGAGTGGCCCGCCGAAGACGGCAATGCGGCCGTGGTCGGGCTTAAAGATATCCAGGATCATGCGGATGGTGGTCGTCTTGCCGGCACCGTTGGGTCCGAGGAGGCCAAAAATCTCGCCGGGTTCAACGGCGAAGCTGACGTTATCAACGGCCAACGTTGGGCCAAAATGCTTGGAAACTTCTTCCACCGCAACCATGGACATGGGTCACGCTTCCTACGAACGAGCGATAGATTGGTAGTGTAGCACATGGACCTGGTTTGAATACCCGATCAAACAAGGGCAAGTTCCCACTGCTGCGCACGGGCTATCCAGGCTTCACGCTGCTCAGGCCAGTCATGGAGAGTCGCAGGATCGAAGTCGGCCCCATTGGGCCATACTAACGTTTGGACCTCCGGATCAATCTGGACTTGGTTGAACAGGGAGAGGTCACGTAACGGGCGGTAGAGGTCACCCGCGAGCACGGGTTGGAAATTGATGGTTTGTTCCATCCCATCATTAAATCGCACCTGTAACGTGTATGGTGCAACGATGTCGAAGGAAAAAATACGGTAGATGGGGTGGAGCATGTGCACATCCTTACCTAAGAGGGTCTATCGACACGGGTTTCTTCCCGGCTTGCACGTTTTGCCAGCACTCTAGTAACTCCTGCTGATGCAATTCGGCCCAAGCTTCAACTAAACGTCGTTGGCGTGTTGGCAGGAATCCGCCCATGTTTGCAATTGGATCAAGACTAAAGATTGCCACATCGTTTTGGTAGTACGCATGAAAATGCGGTGTATGATGTGGTGCGTTACCTTCTGTGTACATTCGAATAATGATGCCGAAAAATCGGCTGAGTTCTGGCATAGAAGTATTGTAGCAGACGAGAACGGTACGCCCGATGTGGAGTTCCACCCTGGTCAAGCAGGCGAATGGTGCACATACTAATGCTATCGCGTTCGATGGGCCAGTTCGCCTGCGTGTGGAGTATGATCGCCGATGAGGTGCGTATGGCCTGGATGAAGCAAGCATCGTATCCGCACCAACGGCGCAACGTGGTGCTTAATGTTATGGATGGCGGGGCGTGGTTTTTCGCCATCAGCCTCGTGTCGGCCAATACGATTTTGCCCGTCTTCGCGCGCCACCTAACCAGTTCGCCGCTGATTATTGGCTTGATCCCGGCGGTGCTTGATTTTGGCTGGTATGTGCCACAGCTGTTTACGGCCCCTTATGTTGAACGTGCTCGTCAGCATTACCGGTTGGTGTTGGTGCTCGGGCTGATCGAACGTGTGCCGTTTGTGTTGCTGGCACTGGCGTTTGCACTGTTCCCATGGCTGGCATCAGGTTCGCGGCTGGGACTGGTAGTGTTTTTGGGGCTGCTGGCATTACGCGCTTGTGGCAGCGGGATTGTGGCGACGGCATGGCAAGAGTTTATTGCGCATATTATTCCGCCGGAGAGCCGGGGTCGCTTTTTTGGTATGCAGCAATTTTTGGGTAACGTGTTGGGGCTTGGTGGTGCGGCGTTAGCGGGCTGGCTGTTGGGCCACTATCCGTTTCCCTTGAATTATACGTGGTGTTTCGCCGGGTCGGCTATCGGGGTGGCGATCTCGTGGCTGTGTATTGTGGGGAGCCGTGAGCCCGAGCAACCGCCGGTCGCTCCGGTGAAGGCCACGGGCACGTACCGAGGGCGTTTGGGCGCGATTCTGCACAAGGACCGCAATTTCAGACTGTACTTGCTGACGCGCGCGAGCTTTTACCTCAGCACGATGGCGCTGGGCTTTCTCGCCGTAGCAGCGGTTGAACGCTTTAATTTGCGTGATGATCAAGCGGCGGTCTTCACCACATTGGTCTTAGGTGGTAGCCTAGCGAGCAATTTGGTGTGGGGCACCATTGCAGACCGATTGGGCTACAAAATGGTGCTCGCGCTGACGACGATTGGCTGGATCGGGACGCTAGTGTTGGCAGCAATCGCACCAAATGTTTGGTTTTTGTATGTCGTATTCGCGCTTGTGGGAGCGACGAGTGCGGGTACGAGCCTGGCCGATTTAGGAATGGTGATGGAGCTTGGTCCAGTGGCCGAGCGACCGACCTATATCGGTCTGGCGCGCACGCTGACGGCACCGTTTCTGGCACTGGCGCCGCTGCTGGGTGGGCTGGTCGCGCGACTGACCTCGTATCACACGCTGTTTTGGTTCGCCCTGCCCTGGGCATTTGTTAGCCTGGCAGTGTTGTATCTGGTTGCGGAGCCAAACCGCCATCTGCAGCTGGCAGAGGTGAACTCATGACGAGTGCGGTATTTTTGAGACGAGCCTGGCCA
>JBBRHB010000210.1:0-7984 GCA_038223355.1 Chloroflexales bacterium | reverse complement strand
CCACATAGGAGGCAGCTTATGAACCGTGGCAAAAACGGGCTCATCGTGTCGTTCCTGGCTCTCCCCGTCGGCATCTACTCCATCTTCGTGCTCTTCCCCTATTGCGCAGCAATGCTCTTCGCCTTTACCAAGTGGAGCGGCTTGTCAGCAACGATCCGATTCAACGGCGTCAACAACTTCATTAAGTTGTATAACGACGAAAAATTCTGGCATGCGCTCTCGCATAATGGCATTGCGCTCATTATTTTGCCGCCCATTACACTGGGTCTTGCGCTCTTCTTCGCCTTCTTGTTCACGCAGGGCACCCGGTTCGCGCGCTTCTTTCGGATCGCCTTCTTTTTTCCACAGGTGCTGTCGGTGGTTATCGTGGCGGTAGTCTGGAGCTTTATTTACCATCCCACAGTTGGGCTACTCAACGCCTCGATCCAAGCCGTCGGTATCAAGGGGCTCACAAGCTTCCCGTGGTTGGGCGATTCACGCACCGTCTTTGGAGCAGTGCTGGGCGTCGTGATCTGGCAGGGCGTGGGGTTCTACATGGTGCTGTTTGTGGCCGGCATGGGCAGTATTCCATCAGATTATTACGAGGCTGCCAGAATCGATGGTGCGAGTCCATGGGTCATGTTCTGGAGCGTAACAGTGCCTTTGCTCTGGGATACGATCCGCACGGCCATTATTTTCATAGCGATTGCCGCAATGGATCTGTTCGGTATTGTGCTCGTGATGACCAACGGGACCGGAGGGCCGAGCCGGGCGGCCGACGTCGTGCCGACCTATCTCTTCTCAACGGCCTTTAGTGACGGCAATTTCGGCTATGCATCGGCAATGGGGCTGGTACTGCTCGTCCTGGTCCTGGTCCTCTCGATCGTTAGCCTGCGCTTTACGGCGCGCGAATCGTTCGAGTACTGAGAAGGAGCGCACCCATGGCTAGTATAACCTCGCCGCGTAAAGCGGCCCAGCCACAGACCGAGCGCCGACAGGCCACACGGGATGTGATTGGCAAAACGCTGATTTTGATTATTCTGGGAGCTTGGGCAGTTATCGTGATCTTCCCCATGCTGTGGTCGATCATGACCTCGTTCAAGACCGACCAGGAAATCTTTTTCAGCCCCTGGGCCTTGCCCAAGACGCCAATCTGGAGCAATTTTTCACGGGCTTGGACAACTGCCAGGCTTGGCGAATACCTCATTAATACGCTGCTGGTCATCGCACCATCATTATTCCTGACGCTGCTGCTATCAGCGATGGCCTCGTATGTCCTAGCACGCTTCGAGTTCCGCGGGCGCATGCTGATCACCTATGTCTTCTTAATCGGCATGATTTTTCCGCTCTTTCTGGCGCTTGTGCCACTGTATTTTGTGATGCGCACGCTGCACCTGCTGGACACCTTCCCCGGCCTGATTCTGGTGTATGTGGCCTTCTCGCTACCATTTACAATCTTCTTTTTGACGAACTTCTTTCGCACGCTGCCGAAGGAGTTGGGTGAGGCAGCGACGATCGATGGCGCGGGGCAATACGACATTTTCTTCCGGATCTATCTGCCGTTGGCCAAGCCGGGCTTGATCACGATGGGCATCTTTAACTTCCTGGGCCAGTGGAATCAGTACATTCTGCCTAACACCTTGATGATCACCAACGACGACCAGCATACGCATTATGTGCTTTCGCAAGGGCTGTATTACCTGCAAGCGAAACAGTTCTACCAAAGCGATTGGAGCGGTCTCTTTGCAGCCGTGACGATTGTGATGGTGCCTACGCTGATCGTGTATATTATCTTCAATGATCGCATCCAGCGCGGCATGACCGCCGGGGCAGTAAAGGGGTAGCAATGCAGGCTTACCCACGTATCCGAGATGTCGAGCGGATCGTCGTTGATGTGCCGTTCACCCCGCGCTGCCAAGAATGGAACGCGCGCGAAGTATGGCAGTGGCGGATTTCGGAGGTCATCCGGGTCACGACCGACGTGCCCGAACTGGTCGGCTATGGCGAAACAATCCTGCACTACACGTGGGGGCGAGTGTCGGACGCCGCCATCGAACGCGTGCGCGGTGGTAATCCGGCCGAATTCCTGGGTGACGACTCGCTGGGTGCGGGGCTGCAGATGGCACTGTATGACTTGGTCGGCAAGGCGCTTGGGGTCCCGGCCTACCGGCTGTTCAATCTGCCCCGTGTGCGCGAGTGGTGCCCGATCTCCTGGTGGAATATAGATATGCCGCCAGAGGCGTTTGCCGCCGAGGCCAAAGAAGCGCTGGCTCAGGGATATACGTCCTATAAGATCAAGGCACGACCCTGGTGGGATGTATATGCACAAGTCGAGCAGATTAGCGCCGTCACACCACCGCATTTTCGTCTGGATCTGGACTGGAATACCATGCTCATTAATCAGGGCAATGCCGCACCGGTGCTGGCAGAGCTTGACAAAGAGTCGCGCATCGCGATCTACGAGTCACCGATCATGCAGCATGATGTGGAAGGTCAGCGACTGCTCCGCCAAAAGACTACGCGACCGATCGCCCTACACTTTGGTGAGCCACCCTTCCCGACCGTCGTGCGCGATATGGTCTGTGATGGCTTCGTGGTTAGCGGTGGAGTCGCCAGTATCTTGCGGCAGGCTGCACTTGCCGGGGCCTTTGAAAAGCCCTTCTGGCTGCAGATGGTGGGGACAGGGCTGACGACGGCATTGTCGGCGCACATGGGTGCCGTCTTGCCCTTCGCGCAGTGGCCCAGCGTGAACTGTCTGAATAACTATGCCGACGATCTGCTGGCCAAGCCCCTGGTGATTCAGGGTGGCTATTTGAAGGTCCCGGAAGCGCCCGGCTTAGGGATCGAGATCGACGAGCAGGCACTGATGCGCTACCGGATGGAGCCGCCCTATGAGCATCCGCAGCCACGGCTGTTAATGTCGGTAGTCTGGCCGGGCGGGCGAGTGATGCACTACACAACGATGCGCCCGCAGTGCTGGGATGACTTCCTGACAGGCAATCAGCCAGCGCAGGAGCGAGGCGTGACCATGGAAGTACGACCCGACGATGGCTCGCCGGAGTGGGCCGAATTGTATGAGCGCGCACAGCGTGCTCCCGTGCGCGACCAGCGCTAGGAGAAGAAGCAGATGCGTGTCTTGGTGGTTGGTGGTTCCGGCTATGTTGCAGGGCAGGTACTGCCCCTGCTGGCTCGTGAGCACACGCTGCGTGTTTTCGACCTTCGCCCACCTCTTGATCCCGGCTGGGAGTACCATGCCGGGAACATCGGCGACGCGCAGGCACTAATCGATGCCGCTACGGGTATGGACGCGCTGCTCTATATGGCGATGGGCGAAAAAAACTATGTAACGCTCCCCGGCGTCGTGTCCAATCTCGATGTTAATATTAAGGGCGTGTATCTCGCACTCTATGCCGCGCACCAAGCCGGTATAGCGCATGCCGTGTACACGAGCAGTATGTCGGTTTATGCTGGCCCATTGCTTGAGCGCTACTTCCCGGATGAAGAGCTAACGCCCGACGCCACCGAAATATACGGCTTCAGCAAGCGCTTGGGCGAGGAAGCATGTCGTAATGCCACGCGCGAGTGGGGCATGAGCGTTAATGTCCTGCGGCTGTGCTTTCCCACGCCGGAGGAGGCATGGCGGGCGGCGACGCAGGCCGGTACGCCCACGATTGCCACGACGAGCAGCGATGTTGCGCGGGCGCTGCTCGCAGCGTTGGCGTATCGCGGCGGTTTTCAGCCGTTTATAATCAGCGGCGACTACGAGCAGAAGATCATGAACATGGCGAAGGCCAAGCGGCTGCTTGGCTGGGAGCCACTGGCCCGACCCACTACGTAAGTCGAGGGAAAGCGCATGCACCTGCTCCTTGAAGAGCTAACCCGCGTGGAGGCACGCGCACAGGCAGCGGAGACACTCCTGATACTGCCGGTCGGCGCGACTGAGCAGCACGGCCCGCATTTGCCGGTCGGCGTTGATACGTATGCGGTCACGCATATTGCGCGGGCTGCTGCAAAGGAGCTGAGTGATCACACACCGGTATTAGTAGCGCCGACATTGCCCTTTGGCAGCTCGCACCACCATTTGCCTTTTGGCGGCACGATGTCGCTTAGTACGGAGACGTACTATCGCGTGCTCATGGACCTCGTCGAGTCGTTGATTGTTAGTGGCTTCCGGCGCATCTTCGTGCTCAATGGGCATGGAGGCAATAATGAACTGATCCAGCTTGCCGTACGCGATCTGGCGCTCAAGCATCCGGTGCAGCTGGCCGCAGCCTCCTATTGGACCATTGCCTGGAATGCGCTGGTAGCAGCGGAGGCGCATCTTCACGGAGGATTACCGGGTCACTCCGGCATCTTCGAGACGTCGCTCATGCTGGCGCTGCGGCCAGAGCTGGTCCATGAGCCACGACCGCACCGGGACGCGCCCGGCGGAACGGATCCCCAGGGCTTGATGCCATACAGGGCGGAGGTCCACGGGAGTTGGCAGCGCATTGATGGCTATACCGACAGTCCCGATCAGGGGAACGCTGAGCTAGGCGAGCGGTATCTCACAGTCATCGTTCAAGCCGTATCGCAGGCGCTGACGGAGTTCTCCCAAGTTGCGCGGGATAGCGATGTACTGTTGCGACAGTAGTGCTCCGCCCCAGCGGATGAAGTACAATACGGGAGTGACATGGTTGACAGATGAGGCTTGTAGCCTAGCGCTGCCGGGACAATGGTGATGGTATGACAACTATTCCCATCGAAGTTCAGATTTCCACCGAACAACTCCTTCAAGCAGTTGAGCACTTGCCTCCTGAGGAGTTGGCCTCGTTCCTCGCCCATGTCCTTGCGCTGCGCTCGCAACGCGAAGCTTCGTACCTGAGTTCCTCAGAAACCACTCTGCTGCTCCAGATCAACCAGGCGCTACCCGCTGAACTGCAACACCGCTTTGACGAACTCGTTGCCAAGCGTCAGAGAGCGACGATTACTACCGCGGAGCTGGACGAACTGATCGGGCTCACTGACCAGATCGAGCAGCATGACAGCGAACGCCTTGCCGCGCTCGACGCCCTGGCTCGGCTACGTCGGGTGACCCTCCAATCCCTGATGACGACACTTGGCCTGCAACCGCCACCGTATGCCCGATGCTCGTCTCACGCCGGAACTCCGCCAGCGCGTTGCTGAACGTGCCCATGGCTGCTGCGAGTACTGCTGGAGCCAGGTTCGCTATGCCACGCAGACCTTTTCCGTCGAGCACATCTTGGCCCGTGCGCGCGGTGGGATGACCGTTCTCGACAACCTAGCGCTTGCCTGTCAAGGCTGCAACAATCACAAGTACGATAAAACCGAAGCGGTCGATCCGGCGAGTGGTCAGCAGGTGCCGCGATACCATCCACGCCGTGATCAATGGGACGAGCATTTTGCGTGGAGTGACGACTTTACGCTGATTATTGGATTGACGCCACCCGGTCGGGCGACCGTTGCCACGCTGTTGCTCAATCGTGAGGGTGTGGTAAATCTCCGGCACGTGCTGTACGAGCGAGGCGAACACCCACCTCCTCGCGCAACAGCTACCCCGGAGTAGTCTCACCCGTCGCTGATATGCTCTACGGTTATGGCAGTAAATTATTTGCCAGCCATCCAGTTACTTGCCCTGATTCTGTAATGACTTCACCTCGTACCAGCTTACTAAAGTTGTTGCCGGTCATATGATAGAATAAGCACATGTGGGAAATGGAAGCAGCCACAGTGAGGTTTTTACGGTGGTTTTGCGCGTTGCCATTCCCAACATACTTTGGGCTTTTTGGGTTCGACTCCCAAGGATACTTCCTTCCGTCGGCCTGCCATCGTGCAGCGGGATAGCGGCTCTGCAGGTTACGACCTCCGCCGGTTATACCGTGGTCGATGGAGGAAGTATCGCTTTGTATTAAGGATGTGCTGTGCCCCCTGTATGGCTTGTGATCGGCAATATCATATTTGCGCTGCTTGCCCTCGTGGTCTTGGTAGCGGTGATTGCGCGGATTGTGCTGACCTTTTACCAACGCGTGATCATCTTCGACTATGAGCGTGGTCTGCGCTATGATGGTGGCCAGTTACGCTCCATCCTCCCACCGGGCGCGCACTGGTACTTCAAGTACCGGACGACCATCCGTAAAGTTGATGTCCGAGCGCAGTATGTACCGATCAGTGGTCAAGAGATTTTGACCTCGGATGGCGTCACATTGAAGCTGAGCCTCGTCGCCCAGTATGAGATCGCAGATGCCGGTCTGGCAGTAAATCGCGTACAACAATATTCCACAGCTGTGTATACTGAGCTACAACTTGCGTTACGCGAGATTGTGAGCGGCACGACCATTGATGACCTCATGACGGGACGCCAAGCCATCGGCCCGCAACTGCTGGAACGGACGACGACCCGTCTGGGTGAATTTGGCATTCGGCTGATTGACGCACAGATTAAAGACATTACGTTCCCCGGCGAACTCAAAAAAATATTTAGCCAAGTCATCGCGGCACGACAGGAGGGCTTAGCGGCGCTCGAACGTGCCCGTGGCGAGACGGCTGCGTTGCGTAACCTAGCGAACGCAGCACGATTATTAGAAGATAATCCGACGCTATTGCAGTTGCGTATGCTGCAAGCCGTTGGCGACGGTGCAGGCAACACGGTCGTCCTCAACACGGATTTCGATCATGCGGTTAGCGTGCGCAAGATGCCGCCTACCGACCCGCAACGATCCTAACACTAAGGAGCAACCATGACTGTGGGATCAGCGACACGCCTCGAGATCGCAAGCCAGCCCGAGGTTTGGCAGGCAACGCTCAACGAATTGAAAGCGCAACAGGCACAGTTAACAGCTCAATTGGCAGGGTATGCAGCAACACCATTCATCGTTACCGGCTGTGGTTCGACCTATTATTTATCGTTGGCGACGGCAGCAGCGCTACGGAGCGTGGGAGTAGCCGCCTGGGCCTTGCCCGGTTCCGAATTGGCATTATATGAGCAGAAGCACTTGCCCCCCAATTTTACCCTGCTCGCGATCTCGCGCTCTGGCACGACAAGCGAAACGCTATGGGCCGTTAAACGCTACCGCGACGAGCATCCTGATGGACACGTCGTGGCAATTACGTGTGTACCTGACACGCCGCTGGTGAGTGCAGCCGACGTGGTGTTGATCGCGCTGCAGGCGCAAGAGCAGTCGATTGCCCAGACACGCTCTTTCACGAGCATGGCGCTGCTGGGACAGGTTCTGGTTGCAGTACTTAGCGGTGATTCGTCACGGATCGAGCGGTTACAGCGGTTGCCAGCGGCCCTTACGTCAGTGGTAGAGCGGGTGGGTGAATTGCCCCGCATGACCGGGGCAGACCTCAGCTTACAGCGCTACTTTTTCCTGGGTAGCGGGGCGCTCTACGGCTTTGCCTGCGAGGCGATGCTGAAGACCAAGGAGATGACCACCTCCTGGGCGGAGGCTTATCACACGCTGGAGTTCCGCCATGGGCCGATGTCGGTGGTAGATGAGAATTCACTGGTCGTGGGCTTGATTTCGGACAGTATCGCCGCGGCTGAGATTGCGGTGTTAAAGCAGATGAAAGGGTTGGGCGCGCGGACATTGGCGCTAACAGAGACGCGGGGCACGCATGACTGGACGGGCATCGATGAGGTTGTTGAGCTACGGAGCGGCGTCGGTGAGTGGGAGCGCGGGGCGCTCTACCTGCCCCTCATCCAATGGATTGCCTTCTACCGCGCACTGGCGAAAGGACTCGATCCTGATCACCCACACAATTTGACTGCAGTCATTACTTTATAGCACGATATGGCCTTAATCGTCGCAGGCGGCGGAGGTAAAGGCCGTTCGCATAAGGAGTGTTATGGAGCTTGCTGAATGGGTGCCGCGCTCGATGCTGGTTACGCCGGAGACGCTGGTGACCAAGCCGCGCTTTCCGGTGATCGATGCGCATAATCACCTGGGAAGCGATTTTGGCGGGGGTTGGGATAAACGTCCGGTGGCCGAATTGCTGGCAGTGT
>JBBRHB010000209.1:0-7984 GCA_038223355.1 Chloroflexales bacterium | reverse complement strand
GAGATTATGGACGGCTGTCATGTTGCAAGGACGGATATGTCAATTCAGGCCAATTTATTCGATCTCGATAACACCTTATATCCCGCCTCAAGCGGCTTGGTTCCGCATGTAGAGCAGCGCATTATGCACTTCGTTATGGAGCATATGCAGGTTGATGCGGCAACGGCTTTGGAGATGTGCCAAAGCTATTATGCGACGTATGGCACAACGCTGCAGGGCCTACAAAGCCATTTCGGCGTCGTTGAGCCCGAGTCGTACCTTAACTATATCCACGACGTACCAATCGAGGAGTTCATCGTGCCCAATCCGCAGTTGGTAGCAATGCTGACGGAGTTGCCGGTGCGGAAAATTATTTTTACCAACTCAGTGCGAGATTACGCCGAGCGTGTGCTCGATCACATGGGCATTCGTGACCAGTTCGAGCGTATCTTCGACGTGCGCTATTTCAAACTCGTCGGTAAACCCGATCCGGCAGCCTACGCGCATATTTTGCAGTGGCTGAGGCTGCCAGGCGAAGAAGTGATCATGATCGAGGATAGCGCGGTGAACTTGCCACCTGCTAAGGCGCTCGGCATGACGACCATCCTGGTCGATGAGACACTAGCCAATCCCGCCGGTGCCGACTACCACGTCCATACTATCATTCCGGCGCTGGAGATTGCCCGCCAATTACTGGCCCCACCCATGATCAGCGCGGCCACTACGACCTAATCCTTTATGGTCCTAGCACCAGATCGGCATAGTCCAGCATAAAAAAGGGCGGTAGCCCAATCTGACCGTTGACCAAGGTCTGAACTGTGATTGTATTACTGCCGGGTCGCAGGAGAGCGGAGGAGAAGGGAAAGTGAGCCACGCTCCATGTGCCGGATGGTAGGTTATTCTGGTCGTTGGGTAACGGGTTTGGTCCTCGAAAGATTTGCTGTCCGTTCACCTCTACTAAGATGGGCGTTTTCGTGTCGCCCTCCGAATCCATCCCTTCAACCTGGAGCTGACTCTGTCCTGTTGGCTGTCTTGCAAGGGTAAACGTAACCCGCATTGTGCTGTATGCGGTGTTGGCGCCATAAATCCAGGTCGCGGTCCGCCCTTTATAGCGACTATCGCCCTTATTGCGCCATCCACCCACCCACGCTGTATCTTCTAAACGGATGGCACTCCCATTAGCGGCACCGGCCGAAGCTCCAGCCGCGTCTGTTGAACTCCCACCTACAATTATTGGTGAGGCGAGTGGGGGTGGTGTCGCCGTCTCCGTGCTGACCGCTGTCGGCACGAAGGTTGGAGTCGGGGCTGGCGGCAGGGGTGTTGTCGTGGGTAACTCTATCGCCGTCCTGGCCTGCGTCGGTTGGGTCTGGATGACGACCTGATCGCTTCGGCTACAGCCGCACAACAACATTGCCAGCAGCACAATAAATACGCTTCTCATAGCTTCATACCATAGCAACGGGCGGGCCGTGGAGTTTAGCCCAACGAATGGTTGCGTCAGGATTCAGTCGCGAACAGGCGATGACGACGAATAAAGCCAGCCTTGCTCCTCCTGACGATCGTGGGGTTATGCTGCCATCAGATTGCTCATCAATGCCGTCCATCGGGCGCAGAATGCCTGGCGTTGCTCAGCGAGGCGTGGGACACGTTCGCCCATCGTCTCACGCACACGGAAAAACTGCCGCTGCTCGTCGAAGGGGGGTACCCTCCGGGTCCAAAAGCGTGCGGCCGCCTCCATGCTCTCGAAGCCACGCGTCGGGTACGAGCGTTGTTTAACGCCGCGATGGTCCTGTTCGATGCGATTGTTCAGATACTGATTGCAGCGATGCGTCACCTGCTCCCCGAGCGTCTCGCGGATCGCTCGCGGATACGAGGCGTGCCCATCGGTCGTCACACGTTCAGGTGCTTGGCCAGCGACGTCCAGCGCCTGCCGGAAAAAGCGCTTGGCGGCGTCCATCTCGCGCTTCTCACTGAGCATCGAGGCAACCAGATTGCCGTCGCGATCAATGGCGCGATAGAGGTACTTCCACACGCCTTTGACGTTGACGTACGTCTCGTCGGCATGCCAGGAGCGACCAGCTTGCCCTTTGCGCTTGGTTCGTAGCTGAGCCGCCAGCAGCGGAGCAAAACGTGCTTCCCACTCACGGACAGCTTCGTGCGTAAACTCGAAGCCGCGTTCGAGGAACATTTCGGCGAGGTCGCGCAGGCTCAATTTGTAGCGCAGACGCCAGACGACGACCAGGAGCACGATATCAGTCGGAAACTCAAGGTGGTGAAACGGAGTGCCGGTGCGCTCGTTGAACTGACGGCGACACACGACACACTGAAAGATGCGATAGCCAAGCTGGGTTCTCTTCGTCAACTCGGTCGTTGTGGCGGCAGCGCAGTGTGGGCAGGTCCTTCGAGCCTCCTTGGCACCTTCACTTCAGAGCCGACAAGGATACCAGAAAAGTTGGTATCCATTGCTCCCAAAACTGAATCCTGACGCAACCCAACGAATGGCACACTCTATGCATATGCAACAGGTTACATATCTGTCAGGGTGTAAAACAGCTTGGCAGCGGGACAATCTCAATGGCAATCTACAATCGATCCGCACCTGCCATCCGACCGCCGCACAGTTGGACGTGGCGTCTGCTCATCCTCTTCTTCGGCATCTTAATCCCCTTCGGCGGCTTCGCTACGTTGGCCGAAGATGTCTATACCCATGAAGGTATCGGCTGGGATCTCCCCATCTTGAACTATGTCCATAGCTATGCTACACCTCTCCTCGACAAAGTGTTTGTAGGGATCGCGGCCCTTGGTCTTACCGGTGTGATCGTCGTTGATATCCTTATTGGGCTGTTCTTCATCTACCGGCGACAGATCGGCGATGCCATCTTCTGGGTCATCTCGGTGGGGGGTGCCGAGCTATTGAATCTCGTCTTGAAAGAATTATTCCATCGTCTGCGTCCCGATTTATGGTCATCACCTGGGCGACCCAACAGCTACAGCTTTCCCAGCGGCCATGCCATGGCCTCAATGGCCCTCGTCGCCGCACTCACCGTCCTGTTGTGGCCCTCCCGCTGGCGCTGGCCAGCCCTCTTGCTTGGTGCCTTATTCGTTTTCCTGGTTGGGCTCTCGCGCATTTACCTGGGTGTCCACTTTCCCTCGGATGTCGTCGCCGGTTGGGCTGCGTCACTTGCCTGGGTTGCCGGAGTCAGCCTCGCCCTGTATGGCCGCTTGGTTAAGCCGACGCCGAACGCACAGCCGGCGACTTAACTGAATAGTCCTTGTTACTAAGGCTGCACGATGTTCCCGACCAGTGAGCATGTTCAAAAAGTTTGGCAGCGGCTCGCAGGTCGCCGTGAGCAATCATCCTATCGTTTGACGCGCTGGCTCTTTTTGCGGTTGCTCGGCGGCATATACCTTTGCAACTTCGTCTCCTTATCTACTCAAGTGGTGGGGCTGATCGGGCAAAAGGGCATCCTGCCGGCCGCAGACTACCTGGAGAACATTCCTAATAGCATAGGTGCACAACGCTACTGGTTAGTGCCGACCCTGACCTGGTTTAATCGAAGTGACAGTTTCCTACGCGTGCTCTGTGGTGGCGGCGTGCTGTTATCGGTATTACTGATCCTAGATATCCTGCCCATCCCGGTGTTGATCGCCTTGTGGATGATTGAACTCTCGATCATCTCAATCGGTCAAGACTTTCTTTCGTTTCAATGGGACGTCCTGCTCCTGGAGACAGGGTTTCTTGCCATCTTTGTAGCGCCCGGCCATCTGCTGCCGCGCAGGGGTGGTGATCCAGCACCATCGCGCATCGTCATATGGCTCTTGTGGTGGCTCGTGTTCCGGCTGATGTTCCTGTCGGGCGTTGTCAAGCTTGCCAGCGGCGACCCAAACTATCGGAACCTCACCGCCTTAACCTATCACTATGAGACGCAACCGTTGCCCACGCCGATAGCCTGGTATGTGGTGCAACTCCCACGCGACTTCCATAAGCTGTCGCTCGTGGTGATGTTCGTGATCGAGCTAGGCCTGCCGTGCTTGATCTGGCTGCCACGACCGCTGCGGGTGTTCGCCGCCTTCGGCTTGATCGGCCTGCAAGTCCTTATTCTGCTGACCGGCAACTACGCCTTTTTCAACCTGCTCGCGATTGCGTTATGCTTAACCCTACTGGATGATGCCATGCTCCGCCACCTGCTACCTCGCGTGCTGGTAAAGTATATTGCTGGGGATGAGTCAGCGGCGGCACCCGCTTGGCGACGGGTCATCCACCTGCCGTTGGCCGCGTTGCTCCTGCTTATTAGCGGCATACAGATCAGCGCACGGTTCCGCCCTGCGCTCACCATCCCTGGCCCGCTGGCATCCTTCGCCGGCCAGTTCGATTCGTTTCGCCTGGCCAATACCTATGGGCTCTTTGCGGTCATGACGACGGTGCGACAGGAAATTATTGTGGAAGGCAGCGATGACGGGCAAACGTGGCACGAATACGAGTTCCGCTGGAAGCCCGGCGACGTGCGACGTCTCCCGCCGGTCGTCGCGCCCCATCAGCCACGTCTGGACTGGCAAATGTGGTTCGCTGCGCTTGGCAGTGCTCAGAACAACCCCTGGTTCGCCCGTTTCCTGATCCGCTTATTGGAGGGTTCACCCGAGGTTACCAATCTGCTCCAAACCAACCCGTTTCCACACCAGCCGCCGCGCTATATACGGGCGCAACTGTATACCTATCACTTCACCCGTGCCAGCGATCCGGCGACTACCGGCGCATGGTGGCGGCGCGACTATCAGGGGCTCTACTTTCCACCGGTATCGCTCCGTAGCCAATAGGCACCATCCGCCGCTCGCGGTGCGCAAAGGTAGCGATCTCACGATACCCAACCGATTGTAGTAACGCGACAGCGTCAGCGAAGCGCGACGCTACATCCGCCGGAGTATGGGCGTCCGAGCCAAGTGTAACCGGCACGCCATAGTACTGGCAGCGTGCCAGGAGCTCGGCACGCGGGAAGCAATCATTGCATGTTTTGCGCCAGCCCGAGGTATTAAGTTCGATCGCGACGTTGCTATCACGCAGCACCCGTACCGTCTCGTCGAGCAGCGGTGTCATCGCGAAGTCCGGGATATGCCCGCGCGTTTTCAAGCAGTCCAGATGGCTGATAATGTCATAGGCACCACTCTTAGCTGCTGCTTGGGTCGTGTGGAGGTACTCGGCATACGCCTCCTCCGCCGTCCGGCCCGGGGGCAGGTCGGACGAGAAGATCGACCAGCGATCAAGCCAGTGGACCGAACCAATCACATAGTCAAGCGGATACTGCTGCCATAGACGGCGATAGTGATCGTCCCAGCCCAAGACATAATCGGACTCTACTCCCAGGCGCACCGTAATACGGTCCGCAAAGCGCTCCCGCACCTGCCCGATCTCTGCGATATAGCGCGGTAATTCATGCTGCGACATGGCAGTAGCCGGTAGGGGGTGCGGGTCGTCGCCCAGATGATAGATCGGGCTATGATCGCTCAGGCCAATTTCATCTAAACCCGCTGCGATGGCAGTCTCAACGTAGTCATCAAGTTGTCCTATAGCATGGCCACAGCGGTAATGATGCGTATGATAATCGACCAGCAAAGTCTCTGCTCCCGTCATAATCCAGTGGTTATGCAACCGACCTCTTGTATCTTACCGCATCAAGTAGCAGAACAACGACTCATAACCCGATCCCGCTTCAGCGACTCCGTCGTAAACGATGGATGGTGACGATCACTCCCGCGTCCAGCGGTTCGTGCCACGGCCCGGCCTGCTGCCGCGTCTCGTCGTGCCATCCGCGCGCTAGTGCAACCTCGACGAAGTGGCGTGCTACCGGTCGCCCCGGCTCGGCCAACCAGAGCACCCCATCATCTCCGAGGAGCCGTTCGATTAAGTGCAGTAACGGCTCGACATCGCGCTCTTCATACAGCACATCGGCGGCGAGCACGTGAGTAAACGGACGTTTGGCCCAAGCCCAAAGCGCGAGCGGTGGCCGGCGCCAGTTCAGTTGCAACGTACTGACACTCCGTCCCGTATTGCGCAACGCATTCAGCTGGCAAAGCAGCAGTGCCGTCGCTGCATAGTCGGTCACGATGACCGCACTGCTCGTCGTGACTGTTGCCGTTGCCGTGATGCCAAGTCCGCAACCAAGCTCAAGGACGCGCCGGCCGGCAAACTGTGCATGTTCCTGCAGGACCGTATCCGCGAGGGCTATGCCGCTCGGCCATACCATGGCCCAGTACGGCAAATGTTCCTCGGGATCATTCGCTGCTGCCAGCAGCAAGGGATCGAAGGCGGCCGGTCTAGCAATATGATAGCTGATGCCAGTCTGGCGCAAGGTGATAGCGGTGTCGGTCAGCTTGAAGCGGCGCGCGAGACGCTGCTGCAAACGTATAATACGACGAAATGGCCGTAGTTGTGTTGACATCTGCTCCTCCACTCTTGCCTAGTCATGACGAACGTGTCAGTGGAGAAGCACAGGATATGCCCCACAGCTTAGGCTACCTCAACGTGCTTGCCAGCCATTCCAGCGCACCTGGAATTGTCCCATAATAGCCAATCAGGCGATTTCATGCCTCGGTGGCTGGCTTCGCTGACGTCAAGCGGAAGGTTGGGTGATGTGCCGCTTCTCGCTCGAATGCTTCGAGCGGTGCCTCCGGCCTCACCGCGTAGAACCGTCGCAGCATGGCTGGCGCCAAGGTGACCACCGTCTTGATCACCGGAGCGGCTTCGGCTGCCGTCAGCTCGGTGGCGTGGACCGCTTCCGTACGTTGGCCCCGCCGGATCGTGCCGGTTCCGGCCGCACGCAGGTTGCGCACCCACTCCACTTGGCCATACGGCGACTGCAGATAGCGCTGCCCGTCCAGCTCGACAATCGCCACCGGCACACTGCGCGGCAGGCCGCTCTTGCGGCCTGGCACCGTCAGCAGAACATTGGGTCCGAGGCGTACTCCAGCTTTCAACAGCCAAACGACGATGCGGTTGGCAATGCGCAACCCTGTACCCGCTCGAAATGTGCTCATGCTCCTTTTCCTTCTTTTCTCGCCAAATTGGACAACCTGATAGTCATAGAGTATAATAGCGCAGCGGCAAAATTGGTTTTTTGCCGCCCTTCTGCAAATCACGTGAGGTTTTTAAGAGTAAGACTGGGAGCACGCTTCCGGTTCTTCTCTATTTGCCACGAGGAATTACACATCAATGACCGACAAGCCCGTTTACCTAACCCGCGAAGGCCGTGACCGCTTACAGGCCGAAGTCGACGAACTGATTCGTGTAACGCGCATGGAGATAGCCAAGCGCATTCAACAGGCCAAAGACCTGGGCGATCTTTCGGAAAATGCTGAATACGAAGCCGCAAAGAATGAGCAGGCCTTTGTGGAAGGACGTATTCGCGAGGTTCAGCATCAACTGAGTAATGCACAATTGATCGATGAGTCAGTTAACGGCGAAAAGACGGTGCGCATCGGCTCATCGGTGACGGTTCGCGAAGACGATGGCGAAGAAATGACCTATACGATCGTCGGTTCAGCCGAAGCACGTCCCGGTGAAGGGCGTATCTCCAACGAATCTCCGGTCGGCGCGGCACTGTTAGGCAAGCATGCGCGACAAAAAGTGACCGTGCAAACTCCGGCGGGTCCGATGAAGCTGTTGGTCGTCAAGATAAAATAACCACCATATAGCTGCACAAGGACGGGCACAGGTGTCCGTCCTTGTTCGTATCAGCGTCGTTGCGCTACCCGCCTAACTCCTTCAACCGCGCTTCCCACTTCGTCATCATACGATTATAGGTCTCCTCGCTGATCTCACCCTTCGAGAAGCGCAAATCCAGGCTATCGATGGCGTCTTGCACCTGTGCGCGCGTGAGTGCAGCACCGCCACCCGGCGCTGGAGCCGCCTGCGGAGTGGGCTGGGGCGGTGGTTGCGGTGCCGAAGCTGGCGCAGCGTTAGGCTGCATCGCTTGGTTCATCATGCCTGCTAGGCCCGCCCCAAGGCCGATGC
>JBBRHB010000208.1:0-7987 GCA_038223355.1 Chloroflexales bacterium | reverse complement strand
GCCAGCATATTCGCACCGGTCGGCCAGACGAGCCGAACCTGGATCAGCTGCTCAGCGTTGTATGGTGACTCGAGGACGGCAAGATCATTTCGGGCCAGCACCTCGCCACCGACCAGGATGCGCTGGACGCGTTTTATACGGACCTGCTCGCTGGTGACCCCCTCCATGGTGTATCACTCGGGAGCATTCGATGAATCGAGCACCAACGGTGGCAACGGCGGTAGTATACTGAAGGGAAGTAAATTCTACCGACGCGGTAGCCGCGTTTCAACCCCGACGAACGGCGTTATCCTGGAAACCTGCCACTGCGTGAGCGACGTACACTCGCGTTGGACAGACTTCCATGATCGGCCAGGAATACAAGGAGAATTGGCATGGCAATCCCCACACTCCCATTTGGACGTCTCGGCCATACAAGTACGCGTACGCTTTTTGGCGCGGCTGCGCTTGGCTCGGTCTCGCAGGACGACGCCGATCGCACGCTCGACGTGTTGCTGCAGTACGGCGTCAACCACATCGACGTGGCCGCCAGTTACGGTGACGCCGAACTGCGGATTGCGCCCTGGCTCAAGCGCTATCGCGACCGGTTCTTCGTCGCCACCAAGACCGGCCAACGCCAGGCCGCAGCCGCCAAAGAAGAACTGCACCGCTCGCTTGACCGGATGGGCATCGACCACATCGACCTCTGGCAGTTCCACAACCTCGCCGACCCCATCGAGTGGGACATTGCCCTGAGCCCGGGCGGCGTCATCGAGGCGGCTATTGAAGCGAAGCAGCAAGGGCTGATTGGAGGAATCGGTATCACGGGCCACGGTGCGCAGATCGCCGCCACGCACCGGCGCAGCCTGGAACGCTTTGATTTCGACTCCGTCCTCCTACCATACAACTACACAACCATGCAGAGCGACTACTACGCCGGCAACTTTAACGGCCTGCTCGCCACCTGCCAGGAACGCAACGTTGCAGTGCAGACTATTAAGTCGATCGCCTACAAGCCCTGGATGGCGCAGGAGCACACACGCTCGACGTGGTATAAGCCACTAGAGGAGCAAGAGGATATCGACGCGGCAGTCTGGTGGGTACTGGCCCGGCCCGGCATCTTCCTCAACACGGTCGGCGATATCAACCTGCTGCCAAAGGTGCTCGACGCTGCCAATCGCTTCGACGCGAAGACGTCCCAAGGTGAGATCGAGGAGCGCGTCGCTAAGCTGAGCTTTGAGCCGCTGTTTGTCTAGCTGATCTCGCTACGGAGGGCGAGCGTGGCCCATCCCAATCTTGACCTGATCGACCTTATTCACGATGGAGATAACCATGTCACACGCCCGGCAATCTCGTTCTGCCCCACTATTCCCGCAGATCATCGGCCCAGCCGTCATACCCTCTTCGCGCTGGATCCGTGTAAAATTCGGCGGTGAGATTGTGGCCGACAGCAAACGTGCTCTCCTTCTGCGCCAATACGGCCCCGGCCGCCTGCCTACCTACTATTTTCCTCGGGACGATGTCCGCATGGATCGGCTCGAACCGGCCGCCGGTGATCGTCGGCTCGATGGCCCTAGCACCTGGACGATCAAGGTCGGTGACAAGGTTGCCGAGGCTGCAGCCTCGACACATGACGATCCAACAGGTGACTTCGCGCCCCTCGCTGACTACATCACCTTCGCGTGGTCCAAGATGGATGGCTGGTACGAAGAAGAGGAAGAAATCTTTGTCCACGCCCGCGATCCCTTTAAGCGCGTCGATGTACTGCCCAGTTCGCGGCATATTCGTGTCGTCATCGATGGCCAGACCGTCGCCGATACCCACCGTCCATTTTTACTCTTCGAGGCACCTCTTCCGACCCGCTATTACCTTCCGCAGGAGGACGTCCGCATGGATCTGCTTGCACCCACCGCGACGCACACTCGCTGCCCTTATAAAGGGCTGGCCTCCTATTGGTCCGTCAAGCTGCGGGACCATACGGCGGAGGATGTAGTCTGGGGCTATCCGGATCCTATTCCTGAATGCCCAAAAATCAAGGACCTCTTGTGCTTCTATAACGAGAAGGTAGATGTGTACGTGGATGAGGAACTTCAGGCGCGGCCGCGCACCCCTTGGTCGGAGTAGCAGGACCTTCGTACTTGTGTTATGCGGTGGAGCTCGATAATCCCTGCGAGGGAATTGACAATAGCTCTTTTCAGGCCTGTGCCCGTATCTCGCTCAGCGTCGTCATGACGATTACTGACCCTGACCTACCTCCCAGGGGTTTACAGGATGGTTGACTCATTTGCAGATGACACAGCTACGCAACCGCCGCGCAGCGGCTTGCACATAGCGCTCCTTGGTGTGCCGGAACTGACGTGGGTCGGTGCCTCACTCTCCATCCCCCGACGCCAAACGCGGGCGCTGCTTTACCGGCTCGCGGCACAAACGGTCCCGATTGCGCGTGACCAACTCTGCTACCTCTTCTGGCCGGATGTCGGGGATGCGACCGCGCGGCGTAACCTCACGCACCTGCTGACCTTGTTGCGCCGCGCACTGCCGCTACCACAGCTCCTCGTGACCGAGGAGCTGGCAGTTGCTCTGGACCGTGTCGAACTCCGGTGTGATCTCGTTGCAATGGCACAGCTTCTGGCAACGGCGGACCGGCAGACCCGCTCAACTGCACTGCAGGCCGCCGTCGACCTCTACCGTGGCTTGTTCCTCGACGGCTTCGCGCTGCCCGGCTGTCCAGAGTTTGAGGCGTGGCTGGACGCGGAGCGCAGGAGCTGGGAGCGCCGCTTTTTCGATGCATTGGCCGCCGTCATCGAAATCTGCACTGCCGAGTACGACTACCTCGCGGCCATTGCTGCCGCACTCCGGTATCTGGCTATTGATGATCTGGCGGAGGAGATTCATCGCAGGCTGATCGCCCTGTATGCTGCCACAGGCGACCGTGCTGCCGCGCTCCGACAGTTTGAGCACTGTGCTGTTGTCCTTGATCGTGAGTTGGGCGTCGCGCCATTACCGGAAACGCGCGCGGTCTATGAAGCCGTCCGCGACGGGAACTCCCCGCTCCCCGCACCGGCCAAACAGCAGGTCATCCGCACCGCAGGCGCGCCGACTCCACTGCACCGGCAGCCGAGCCCTGTCTATCAGATCCCGACACCGCCGACGCTATTGATTGGCCGCAGCCGCGAGTTGCAGGAGATCACCGAATGCTTGCGCCAACCTGGGTTCCGCTTGTTGACGTTGAGCGGCCCCGGTGGCGTCGGAAAAACGCGCCTCGCGCTGGCCGCCGCCGCTGCTGTCGCGACTGAATATCCCGACGGTGTCGCCGTTGTGCCGCTTGCACCGGTTCGTGATGCTGCCGCAGTTATTGCGTCCATCACGGATGTGTTAGGTCTGGCCGATCAGGGCGGCCGCCCGACCCTCGAACGCCTCCAGGCTGCCCTCCGCGACCGTGAACTCCTGCTCGTGTTGGACAACTTCGAGCATGTCATGGGAGCGGCCGGCGAAGTAGCAGGACTTCTGACGTCTGCTCCACGGCTTCGTGTGCTGGTCACGAGCCGAGCCTTACTCCACATTGCCGGCGAGCACACCTACGCCGTTCCTCCGCTGGCGCTGCCGCCGCCCGGCGACAAGCCGGCGTCTCACGGCGCCGCTGTACAGCAGCGCCCGTATCGAGTGATACCGCCGTGGAGGTCTGCGAATGCCGACTTGCTGCTTCCTCCTGCAACACTCAACGCCATCGCGCAGGCTCCTGCAGTCGAGCTCTTCATGGCCCGCGTCAATGAGCGCATCCGCGATTTTCGGCTCACGGCTGCTAATGCCTCTGAGATCAGCGCAATTGTCGTGCGTCTGGACGGACTGCCGCTGGCGATCGAACTGGCGGCCGCACGAGCCGCGCTGCTCTCACCGCGCATGTTGCTGGCCCGGCTCGATCACCGGCTGCTGTTGCTTACTGGCGGCCCGCGAGACCTGCCGGCACGGCAGCGCACACTGCGTGCGACGATCGACTGGAGCTATGATCTGCTAGATGTGGGTGAGCAATTGCTCTTGAGCCGGCTGGCAGTCTTCGTGGGCGGCTGGACGCTGGAGGCTGCGGAGGCGGTGTGTAGTTCCGTGGGACCGCTCGCGACGAGCGTGCTTGACGGTTTGCATGCTCTCCTTAACCATCACTTAGTGCACCCGAGCGGCGGCAGCGACGGCCAGCCGAGGTTCGCGATGCTGGAGACCATCCGTGAGTATGCGCATGAACGGCTGATGGAGCGGGGCGAGTGGGAGGCAGCCAGCCAGGCGCATGCTGCCTATTTCCTGGCGCTCGCAGAGGTGGCCGCTCCAGAACTGCACGGATCCGAGCAGGTTGGCTGGTTTGATCGGCTGGATGACGAGCAGCCCAACCTGCGTGTTGCGCTCACGTTTTTGCTGGATCATGGTGCCGCTCTGGATGCCCTACGGTTGGCGGGTGCGCTGTACTGGTTCTGGTTCGTCCGTGGGCACCTTGCGGAAGGGCGAGCATGGCTGGAGCGCGTGCTTACAGCGGCAGGCGCACCCGATGGTCCAATGGTAACACTTGAAATTGCGCGAGCGCACTACGCGGCCGCATACCTTGCACTGGCCCAGGGAAATCTTGGTACGGCACTCGCAATGTTTAGCGAGAATGTGCGTATGTGGCAGACTCTCGTTGATGCCACGGGTGCTCATCCGGCACGCGTCTTCTTGCTCCACTCGCTCGGTAAGCTGACCCAAACACGCGGGATGCTTGGTGAGCCAGGGGTCCAAGAACACGTCGCGACAATGGAGACCCTAACACGTGCCCTTGACGACCGGCGTCAGACGGCTGAGTGGTCAATGAACTATGGGAAGGCCCATCTGCAATACGGCGATACCATCCGTGCGCAACGACTCTTTCTAGCAGCAGAGCCGGCGTTCCGCCAGCTTGGTGATGCGTGGTCATTAGCCCAAGTGCTGGTCGGTCTGGGGATGCTCGCGTTGCTTGATGGTGACACGGCTGCGGCGCGTCACCGCTGCAACGAGGCGATGGCATTGGCGCAGGAGCTCAAGGACCGCGCCTGTCAGGCCGACATCCTCAATAATCTTGGCGAAGCTGCTCGGCTCGACGGTGACGATAAAACTGCGGTGGACCACTATGCGGCAAGCCTACAGCTCTATCACGAGCTCGATAGCCGCCTCGATCCGCACCGTGTCACACATAATCTTGGCTATATGGCGCTGCATGGCGGTGATGGCGGACAGGCACGAGAACATTTTATGGCAAGTCTGGCGGGATTTCAGGCTGTTGGTCAGGCCCGGGGTATGGCGGAAGCCATCGCCGGACTGGCGGCGCTCGCGACGCAGGACAATGGATGCGAAGCTGCGCGCCGGGCAGCCCTGCTTTGGGGCGCATCGGATACAGCGCTGGCTGCAGAAGGCGTGTCACTCTGGCCACCTGATCGGGCTGAGCGTGCCCGCTACGAGGTACTTGCCCGACGAACACTTAGCGATGCAATATGGGAGGAGTTCTACGCGCAGGGCATGCACCTCACCTTGGAGCAGGCGGTCACTACCGCGCTGGGCGGCGAGGCGTTGTCGCCAGTTTGTCGCCAGCCCCCTGCTATGCTGCCGGCATCGAACTCGTGATACGCGAGTTGAAATGGAGGCAACAATGATCCTCGTACGTGTCGTTTTTCGTGCGAAGCACGGCAAGGTCAACCAGGTGGTGAGCGCGATGAAAGAAGGAGTCCGAGCGATGCCGGGTCGTTCGCGGCTACTCACCGATCTCAGTGGTCCAATTGATACAGTGGTGCTCGAAACGGTTCACGAGAGTCTTGCGACCTGGGAAGTTGCGCGGGCCGCGATGTTTAAGCGACAGGAGTATGTTGATAGCGAGCCGGTGATGGACCAAGCGATCGAGTCCGCCTACCAGGAGTATTTCACGATCGAGGCGGAGCATGGATGACCCTTGCTGCCATTCTTCCTCCTGTGCCTATGGCATACTGCAGAGGGCGATGCCCAGCATCGCCTCGCTTGCCGAGATACTCGACGTGATCCGCTCCTCCCTTGAACGTTTGCACGGCAAAGTTCCCGCCCGCGTCGGGAATGTAGTCCCATGACAGCGGGATAACTCACGGCGTAGCATGGTGGCACGAGCCAAACAATCCTGCTCACCCGGTGGCTGAAACCGGCGTGGTGGCTTGAATGGCAATCACAGGGAGACGACCACCATGACTACCAAGCCGAACACTATGAACACTGCAGCCGCTGCCACACCTCGCATCCGTCGGCTGCCGCTCTCGCCACTCGGCAAGATCACCTTCGCAGCAGTCGCCCTTAATGGCCTGACCTTCATTCCCATCGTGTTTTCGACGGGGCCGCGCCCGATCATCCTTGCCCATATCGTCGTCCCACTGATCGTCGCAGCTATCGTCGCGAGCGGTGTCCGATGGACACCTGCGGTTGGAGCGCTTCTCGGTGGCAGTCTGTTCATCGAGAATGTCTTCATGTTCACCGATAAGCTGACCCACCCTGACAGTGCAGCGAGCTTTGCCCTGGCTATGATCGTCTTCGCGTCCGAACTGGTCGCCTTCATAACGGGACTCGGAGCAACCGTGCAGAACTACCGGCGTCCGGCCGGCGACCGACCTGCACCACCCTGGACACGCACTGCCACGCTGGCGCTGGCGGCGCTGGTCGTTGGGGGTACATGGGCGACCGCGATCCACCCCCGTAGCACTGCCTCCAGTTTTAGCCCCACTGTGCTGGCTACGCTTCCCACCGTCCGTATCAAGAACTATCTGTACGATCAACAAGCTATCCATGCGAAGGTCGGCGAAACCATAGCGTTCCAGCTTGTTAACACCGACAAGACCACGCATTACCTTGATATCGACGAGCTGAATGTCCATACCCTGGTGTCCGCCGGCACGTCCAACGTCGTGCTCTTTAAGCCCACGACGCCAGGGACCTATACCTACTACTGCCATCCACATGCGAACAAGGCCGGTGGCACCGGCATGCTCGGCCATCTCACGGTCACGCCCTGATGGTATAATTGCCGGGCTGTGTAGGACGGCGTGACACCGGCATCGTTCCTTTGCTCGCCCGTACCCATTGGGAGCCGAGTATGCATGTTCGCTTTGGCGCACGTCGCCGGTCGACCGAACTCCTCGAAGACGCCACCGAAATGCCTGGAACACGGTTCTTGCCGCGTGTTGGAGGACACGACGGGATGCGTGACATGGCTGTGGTTCCCCTCCGCTGGCAACGTGTAGTGCAGATCGCACGGATCGCCATCAGTACCCTCTACGTGGCATTGTTTCTGGCCGCGATCCCGGCCCGCTACACGCGGCTCAGCACCCTCGCGGCCATTACGTTGGGCCCGGGGAAGTGGTCACCCCAGCTCAACCCTTGGACGCCGGCCGCCATGCGTGCCGCCCTGGACGCCCTTGGCTTCACCCCTGTGCATCTCGCACTCTATTATATTGTGCTCGAATGCGTCCGTGCGGCGGGCTTTATTCTGGTTGGCTGCGTCATTTTCGCCCGTAAATCGACGGAATGGATGGCGCTGTTCGTCGCCCTGGTGCTCGTCACCTTTGGCATCACTGCAGGCGTGATGTGGCAGGATCTGGCTGCTGTGCATCCGGCGCTCGCGGGGCTGCTCCATCTCTTAGCGAGTCCCGTGTGGACTGCCTTCCTGATTCTATTTTATGTCTTTCCCGACGGTCGTTTTGTCCCACGCTGGACCATGTGGCTCGCCGTTGGCTTCGTCGTTCTGGTGCCCTTCACGCTCCTGGTCCAGGTGGAGATTGCCATCGTACTGATCGGATTCGCGGTAGGTCTCGCTGCGCAGGTCTACCGGTACCTGAAGATTTCCGGGCCACTCCAACGCCTCCAGACCAAGTGGATCATGTTCGCCCTGCTCGTCCTGGTGTTGGGCCTGACCGCCAGATTTGTCCTGCTGCCGCTGTTGCTACCTCCGGCTTCGCCCACGCCCCAATCTCGATTAATCAACGCACTACCCGATGCCGCC
>JBBRHB010000207.1:0-7989 GCA_038223355.1 Chloroflexales bacterium | reverse complement strand
GTGATCATGCGCTGTGTTGACCTGTTGCTGGCGTTTCCCGGTATTTTGCTGGCCCTCGCGATTGTCGCAGTCCTGGGGCCGAGCCTCGTGAACCTCATGATCGCCGTAGGGATTTCATCTATTCCAGATTATGTACGTGTAACGCGCGGCAGCGTGTTGAGTGTCAAAGAACGCGATTATGTGCTGGCGGCTCGCACAGTGGGCGTGCCTGATCGCGCTATCCTATTCCGCCACATCCTGCCGAACGTGATGGCCGCGCTCATCGTTCTGGCAACGTTGGGTATGGCTGGTGCGATAATCACTGGGTCGGCCCTCAGTTTCCTTGGGCTGGGTATCCGGCCCCCAACGCCCGAGTGGGGCAATATGTTATCTGAGGGTCGCGAATTCTTGCAGCGCGCCTGGTGGGTCGCCTTTTTCCCCGGCTTGGCCATTATGCTCACGGTCTTTGCGATCAATCTGCTAGGTGATGGCTTGCGAGATGCCCTCGATCCGCGGATGCGCGGCTCCTAATTTTTGAAAGGGCGTTATGCGTTTCGATAACAAAGTGGCCATTGTGACCGGTGCCGGTAATGGGATTGGCCTAGCAATTGCCCATGCCTTTGTAGCTGAGGGCGCGACCGTGATCGTGGCCGAAATCAACGCGCCTGCGCGCGAACGTGCCGTAGCCGAGCTTACTGCGGCAGGCGGTCACGCCGTTGGTGTAGCCGTCGATGTGGCCGACGAAGCTCAGGTGGAGCACATGGTCACGACCACCGTTGCTGAGCTGGGCCGGATTGATATCCTGGTTAACAACGCCGGCGTCGTCGCGCACCGGCTGTTAATTGACATGGATCGTGAATCGTGGGATCGCCAGCTCGCTGTCCAGCTCACGGGACCGTTTTTGTGCGCGAAGCACGTCGCACGGCATATGATTGAGCGGAGCATTGCCGGCAAGGTGGTCAACATCTCCTCGGTCGCCGCCTTAATGGGTCGTGTCAAAGGTGGCCCACATTGTGCCTCCAAGGCCGGCTTGACCCTGCTAACCAAAGTGCTGGCAATGGAATTGGGGGAGTACCACATTAACGTTAATGCGGTCGCCCCTGGGCTGATCGAGGTGCCTGCACAACGCGATGAGTATAACCTTTCCGCGACCTATCAGGAACGTTATCTTCAGGAAATCCCATTGGGGCGGGTCGGGCAACCGGAGGATATCGCTAAAGCGGTCCTTTTTCTCGCTTCATCCGATGCTGACTGGATATCAGGCCAGTTGCACGTAGTTGATGGCGGTCTCATGTCTGGCCACTTGTCGTTTCAAGGTGTCCACGATTATAGTCTGTTGCATGGCCACTAAGCTGCATCGCTTGCTGCTCTCACCATTTGGTAGATAAATGAAAAACACAGCAACATTCGAGTGGTTGCCCGTAACGACGCTACCCACCGGTAGCGAGTTGCGCCTTCCGCTTCATATCCTCAAAGGCTCAAAACCCGGACCAGTCCTTGGCCTGACCGCTGTCCTGCATGGCAATGAGGCTTTTCCGTCCATCGGTATTATTCGGGCACTCCTCGAGCAGATCGATCCCACCGAACTGGCGGGGACCGTTATGGCTATTCCTGTATGTAATCCGCTCGGTTTTGCCGAACTGTCGCGCCACACACCCACCGACGGTATGAATTTAAACGCAGCCTTTTTTCTTCCACCAAGGGCTGAACACGCAGAGCCCGTAAAAACTGTCAGCGAGCAAATCGCAGGTGTGCTGACTGACAGCTTTTTACGGCGGATTAATTATCACATCGATTTTCATAGCGGCGGCACGTCAATTTCGGCGCACATGATCGAATTCACCGCTGATCCCGAATCGACGGCGATGGCACGGGCCTTTAACATGCCAATCCTGTTGAAGGACATCTGGATGCCGAGCCAATTTTGGGCCATGGCCGAGCATCTCGGCGTCAAGACCATTGTAGCCGAACTGGGCGGCGGTGGGCTGCTCTACAACGACTGGGTAGCACGCGGCATGGCCGGGACGTTGAATGTCATGCGTAAGCTAGATATGCTGCCCGGTGCGGTCGTACCGCCGCCTAGGCAGTATGTCGTTAACAATACGCCCGGTCACGAAGCGGATATGACGATCTACCGGCCTAAAGCTGCCGGGCTCATCATTCCTGATCCGGCTGTCACTGACCGGTTAGCCTTTGAGGGTCAGCCCATAGCACATATACCGGTTCTTGGGACATTGCTCAACCCCTATGATCTGACCGTTCAACAAACATTTGAAGCCCCGTATGCTCGGACCCTGATGCTAGCAACGCGCGTGGTCCCCACTTGGTGTGTGCCAGGAGAATTTGGCTATATCCTCGCCGACGCTGACGCTGCAGAAGTGTGGGAGGAAGAATGAGCATAAAGCTACCCGACGGCCATGTAACGTTGGTAACCGGTGCTGCGCGCGGCCTCGGCTGGGGCATTGCGCGGGCGTTTGGTCAGGCTGGTGCCAAAGTCTGTGTGACCGACATTAATCTACAGGAGTTGGCCCGCGCCGAGAGCGACCTCCGAGGCGATAGTGCCTACGTCTTGGCGCTGCCGCTGGATGTTAGTGAGCCACAGGCGTGGGAGGCAACGGTGCAGCGGGTCGTTGAGCAATGGGGCCGGCTGGACACGCTGGTGCATAACGCGATCTATATGCCGCTCGTGCGTTTTGAGGATACGTCGCCCGACCTGTGGTGGCAACAACTGCAAGTTAGCCTCGGTGGCCTCTTCAATGGCACGCGGGCCGTTTGGGAGATTATGAAACGGCAGGGTGGTGGCCATATGATGGGCATCGCAAGTGGCTCGAGTGTGCGTGGCTTTAAAGATGAGGTGACATATTGCACCGGCAAGCACGGTCAGGAGGGTTTCGTCAAAGCCCTCTCGCTAGAAGCTGCATCCTATAACATCGCCATTAATACCGTTGGCCCCGGCAAGATCACTAAGCCGACCCGCATTGATTGGGCGGCGCTTGATCGCCTGCCAGCGGCCGACAAGGCGGGCTGGGCAGATCCTGTGATGCTCGGGCAGGGCTTTGTTTGGCTCGCAGTGCAGCCACCGGCACGCTTTACGGGGCTGAGATTCGACGCCGGTCCCATCAGCGATACGCTGGCAGCGGAAGGACCCGACTTTGTCTTTGCCCCGGAAAAGGTGACACTCAATCGCGACGACTTTGTGGCGCGCCAGCAATGGTATGCTCATTACCCAGATTGAGTGGAAGGAGAAACATCGCATGACCAACGATAAGCTGCGCTGGGGCATCTTGAGCACCGCCAATATTGGCCGTGAAGCGGTGATCCCGGCGATTAAGGCGGCCAGCAATGGGACGGTTGTCGCCGTCGCCAGTCGAGATGTGCAACATGCTCGCGACGTGGCGACAGAGTTGGCGATTCCGCAGCATTACGGCAGTTACGAGGAGTTGCTGGCTGATGGTGGCATTGATGCCGTTTACATTCCCCTGCCGAACAGCCTGCACCTTGAATGGACGATCAAGGCGGCCAAGGCCGGCAAGCATATTTTATGCGAAAAACCGCTAGCGTTAAACGCGGCTGAATGCAGCGAGATGACAGCGGCGGCGGAGCAGTGCGGTGTGCTCTTGATGGAAGCGTTTATGTACCGCTTCCACCCTCAGTTGGCCAAAGTACGCGAATTGGTTGATCAAGGCGTGATCGGTGACGTACGGCTGCTGCATAGTGCCTTTACTTTTCGCCTAACGAATCCGGCGAACATCCGCCTCCAACGCGAGCTGGGCGGTGGCTCACTGATGGACGTCGGCTGTTACTGCGTTAACGTGAGCCGCACGTTGTTCGGTGCCGAGCCCGTAGAAGTGCAGGCTTTTGCCAGCTGGAGTGCGAGCGGTGTTGACGAGCAAATGGTGGGGGTACTACGTTTTGCTGACGGTCGCTATGCTCAGTTCGACTCGGCTCTAACTCTGGCACGCCGCGAAGCATACCAAGTCGTCGGCACAGATGGCGTGCTGGATGTTCCGGTGGCGTTCCTACCGGGCATAAATGATACGCTCATTTATCAGAACCGCGGTGGACGCAACGAGCAAAGGTACACCGTATCCGGCGTTGACGAGTACCGCTTAATGGTTGAACACTTTGGCGATGCTGTACTGATGCAACGACCATTACGCTATCTAGCTGCCGAAGCTGCTTGCAACATGCGCGTCATTGAGGCGCTGTACCGCTCGGCCCACAATGGTGGCCGTCCGGAAGCGGTCGAACAGGTCTAGCAGCAAACATTTAAGCACAGCACAAAGGAAGTGGGATCCATGCCGGCAAACGATCACTATAACGTGTTGATCACCAGCTACCTAGAACCGGAATACGTTCAGCGTATTCGATCGGTCGACGCGCGCCTGAATGTCATTTACGAGCCGGCCTTGCTACAGCCGCCGCGCTACGCTGCCGATCATGTAGGCCGGCCAACCAAAAGGTCACCCGAGCAAGAAGCGCACTGGCAGCAGTTGCTGGGACAAGCCGATATTCTCTTCGACTTCGATCCCACGCACCGCGAGGACTTGCCGGAATTGGCACCCCATGTGCGCTGGATTCAGGCAACTAGCGCTGGGATTGGCCAGTTCGTCAAAGGGCGGCAGTACGATGTCCGCATGCCACAGACACAATTCACTACGGCGAGTGGCGTCCATGCCGTGCCCCTGGCCGAGTTCTGTATCATGGCCATGCTGATGTTTAACAAAGGGCTGCCACGGATGGTGCGCGACCAGCAACGCAAGCATTGGGAACGCTATGCCGGCACCGATTTGGACGGTCGGACCCTCGGGATCATCGGCGTTGGGCGGGTTGGTCTTGAGGTTGCACGATTGGGGCAAGCCTTTGGTATGCGCGTCCTCGGGACGAAGCGCGTCGTGACAGGTGTTGATCCGGCAGCGTTGTCGTTGGACCGCTTATATGCCATGGAAGAGCTTCACACTTTGCTCAGCGAGACGGAATATCTGGTCTTAATCACACCTCATACGCCTGCTACTGAGCAAATGATAGGGCCGGCCGAGTTGGCTGCATTGCCACGCGGTGCAGTCCTCATTAATATTGGTCGAGGTGCAACAGTCAATGAGCCGGCATTGATCGAGGCGCTACAATCAGGGCAGGTTGGCGCTGCTGCGTTGGATGTTTTTGCCGAAGAGCCTCTACCGCCCGAAAGCCCCTTATGGGCGATGCCGAACGTATTGGTGAGTCCTCATTCGGCCAGCACCAGCGATCGGGAAAACGAACGCATCACTAATTTGTTTTGTGATAACCTACGGCGCTATCTTGCAGATGAACCATTGATCAATATATTGAACACGGAAACACTCTATTGACTCGGAAGGCAGCATACAGGATGCAACAACTAGGGGGGTTATATCCACCCATCCCGACGCCCTTTGACGCGCAGGGGACGCTCGACCTACGACATCTTGAGACGAATCTGGCCAAATGGGCGGCTTTACCACTCGATGGTGTGGTCATGCCCGGCTCCAACAGCGAGGCAGCCTTCTTAACTGCGGACGAACGGATCGCAATTTGGCAGGTCTGCGCTGATGTCCTCAAAGGTAGCGGCAAACGCCTGATCGCCGGAACGGGCGCTGAGACAACGGCAGAAACCATCCATTTCACGACAAGGGCTGCCGAGATCGGAGCCACTGCGGCCTTGGTCTTGCCACCCTACTTCTATAAACCGTCGTTGACGCACGATGTACTGGTCGAGCATTACTGGGCAGTAGCCGATGCATCGCCTATCCCACTCCTCGTATACAATGTCCCGGCTTTTACCGGCGTCGACTTCGCGTTGCAGACGTTGCTTAAACTGGCCGAACATGCGCAGATTGTGGGTGTAAAAGACAGTAGCTCTAATATCGTCAAGATGGCTGAAGTGCTGGCCCAGCGACCAGATTTCCAGCTCTTTGCCGGGACGGGCAGCGCGCTACTCCCATTTCTAAGCATTGGGGCAGCCGGCGGGATTATGGCTCTAGCTAATGTGGCCACGATCCCGCTCAGGCGCTTATACGATGCCTTCACGGAAGGGCGCATGGAGGGGGCACGCCAGCTGCAGATGGCGGTTGTGGCCCTCAATAGTGCGATTACGACGCGGTTTGGCGTTTCCGGTCTCAAATATGCTATGGATCAGACGGGCTTCTATGGTGGCCCCGTACGTCGGCCGTTACTGCCGCTTGGTGTGCAGGCACGTGCCGAGCTTGATCGGATTCTGGCAGCGGTACGTCCACTGCTAGCGGGATAAAAAAGGAGCATGAGCATGATCACTACACAGCCGTTTGGTGGGACCGGCCACGTGAGTACGCGGACGCTTTTTGGGGCTGCGGCACTCGGGAGTGTCTCTCAGGCAGAGGCCGACCGTACGCTCGAACTCTTGCTTGAGCACGGTGTGAATCATATCGATACAGCGGCCAGCTACGGTGACGCGGAACTCCGCATCGGACCGTGGATGGCGCGCTATCGCAAACAGTTTTTCCTGGCGACCAAGACTGGCGAACGGACCTATCAAGCAGCCCGCGATCAAATCCACCATTCCCTGGAGCGCCTGCGCGTCGATCAGGTAGATTTGTTGCAACTCCACAACCTGGCAGAGCCCGATGAGTGGGAGGTCGCGATGGGACCGGGCGGGGCACTGGAGGCGGCTATCGAGGCACGCGATCAAGGGCTGGTACGCTTTATTGGGGTGACCGGTCACGGGGTAGGCATTGCCGCCACGCATAAGCGTAGCTTGGAACGCTTCGCCTTTGACTCGGTCTTGCTGCCCTACAGCTATATTATGATGCAGAACCCGCAGTATGCCGCCGACTTCGAGGATTTGGTAGCAGTCTGCCAATCGCGTAACGTGGCCGTGCAAACGATCAAATCGATCACGCGGGCACCATGGGGCGACGATCCGCATACGGCTGCGACATGGTATGAGCCGCTAGCAAAACAAAGTGATATCGACAAGGCGGTGCATTGGGTACTCGGACGGCCAGGCATATTTTTGAACACTGTCGGTGACATTTATGTATTGCCGAAGGTGTTCGATGCTGCCAGTCGGTTCGAGAGTATGCCCTCCGATGCCGAGATGCAGGCGCTGGTCTTAGCGGCGGATATGGCACCTTTGTTCGTCTAGCTGGTGGTTGCGCATGGCAACTCCTATAGGCAGGATGTTGCCGTGCGCTCACCTAGAATCTCGGTAAACAAAGCCGGTTCGACATTGCCACCGCTCAGAATGGCAACCACATGATCACCCCCTCCTAATTGAGAGCGGTGGAAAAGTGGAGCTGCTACTGCTACGGCACCACTTGGCTCGGCTACCAGACGTGCCCGGAACGCAATCTGACTCATAGCCTTCTGAATCTCCTCCTCGGAGACCGTAACGATGTCGTCTACAAAGGCCTGCATATGGCGCCAGTTCAACTCACCGACGTGTTGTACGCGTAAGCCATCCGCCAGCGTGCGGTTAACCTGCTCCATCGTGAACGTGATTGGATAACCCGCGCGCCAACTGGCGTAGGCGTCCGCCGCGAGTTCGGGCTCCACGCCGATGACGCGGATGGTGGGACGAGCAAGCTTCAGGGCTGCTGCCACTCCGGCTAGCAACCCGCCGCCGCTAACGGGCACGGTAACGACCTCGACGTCTGGGAGATCCTCGAGGATTTCAAGGCCAATGGTGCCGGCACCCGCGATAATGTCGAGATCGGCATAGGGTGGGACAAGTGTGTAGCCGTATTGCGTCGCCAGTTCCTGTGACTTGGCTGCACGCTCATCGCTGGCATTGCCTACGACCACAACCTCGGCACCAAAGGCGCGGGTCATCGCGAGTTTCACCGGCGGGGCGTTTTCCGGCATGACGATGACCGCTCGGACCCCGAGGGCTTGCGCGGCATATGCAACGGCTTGTGCGTGGTTCCCGCTCGAATGGGCCACGACACCGCGTGCCCGTTCGTCTGGTGTAATCCTCATGATTTTATTGAATGCGCCGCGTAACTTGAATGCCCCAGT
>JBBRHB010000206.1:0-7997 GCA_038223355.1 Chloroflexales bacterium | reverse complement strand
CGACACCGCCGGACGGCTCCAGTCTAAATACAACCTGATGCAGGAGTTACAGAAGATTCGCAATATCGTGCGCAAGAAGGTGGAATGGGCACCACACGAAGTGCTGCTGGTCATCGACGCGACGACGGGCCAGAACGGCCTCAATCAGGCGCGCGCCTTTGCCGAGGCAGCTGAGGTCACACATCTGGCAATTACCAAGCTCGATGGTACGTCGAAAGGCGGCATCGCCTTTGCCATGGTACAGGAGATCGAGCGGCCGATCAAGTATATTGGTACGGGCGAAAAGCTTGATGATATCGCCATCTTTGATCCGAACGCATTCGTGGATGCGCTATTTGACGAGCAGTAATCTAGGGAGGAACGACGATGACACATTGTCCAAACTGCAAACAGAAGCTGAAGTTGCCGATAACGATGCTGGCCGGTTCGATCGTGATCTGTCCACAATGTGGTGAACATTTGCGCATTGTCGGCCGTGATCCGGACCGCATGGAAATTATGACGGAAAAGCAATCCTTGAACAAAAACGGGTACCCTGAGAGCTATGCATAGGCTGCGCTCCTACGGTCACTTGCTCAGGCACATTCTGTATCTTGCTGTGCTTGTGCCGTTCGTTTCGAGCTGCTTACTGATGTCGGGTCCACGTGAGTCGGCGGATCGAGCGACCGATGGCGGTAACGTCAGAGTCGATTTTATTAGTGCGGAGGGCACGGAGACGCGCCACGTCCAAGCTGCCGACGGCGCAAAGAAACTGGCCTTAATCGTGTCGGCTCAGGTTGAGCGGGGGCAACTGCGGCTCGTGGTTCTGAATCCCCAAGGTACGCAGGTGTTGGTATTGGAAGGCACGCCGGAGCAACGCGTGGCGCAAGTTGTGGTCCCAACGGACGACAAAGGCAACTTGACCTACCGCATCCAGGCCACCGGGGCACGTCACGGCAGCTTCGAGATTTTGTACCAGCCGGCTGAGTGATCCTTGGTACAGTGTGTTTGCCGAACGGCATAGATAGGTGGTAATGTATGGCGCAAGGCAACGATTGCCTGTTTGTAATCCCCGATGATGGACTTGATCAGTTTTTACAGGTTATCGCGCAGGCCCAGCACACACTTGATGTGTATGTTTTCGAGCTTAGCAACTCGGAGATCGAGCAAGCATTCGGAGCGGCACAACAGCGCGGCGTTGCGGTGCGGGCGATTATTGAGCCGAAACCAGGGGGCAATGCCGACGCAGGGCAGGGCAATTACGACCGGCTGAAACAGGCGGGAATTGCGGTTAAGTTCTCCTCATCGCAGTTCGTTAAGACCCATGCCAAAGCTCTTATTGCAGACGGCAGCACAGCCATTATCGCAACGATGAACTTCACTGCATCCTGGCAGACCACGCGTGATTACGGCGTCATCACCTATCAGCCTACCACCGTGACACAGTGCAGCGCAATCTTTCAATCGGATTGGACGGAACAGCCCGTCACGCAGCTGCCGAACCCCGCCAGCCATCTGGTAGTCAGCCCCACCTTCGGGCGTCCCGCCATTACGGAGCTCTTGAACAAAGCAACAGCCAGTATCTCGATTCAGCACGAACAGTTGACCGACCCGGCCATGATCGATCTGCTCCGGCACCGTGCGCATGCAGGCATAACGGTCAAGGTGATCGGACCGAATACGCCACAGGGCCAAACCGCCCGCGATGCCTTGCAAGCCAAAGGGGCACCGGTGCAGGTGTTATTGCAGTCACAGCCCAAATTGCATGCCAAAATTATCATCGTTGATCAGCAGTGGATGCTCTTAGGGAGCCATAACCTAACGACCGAAAGCCTGGATCAGCGTCGCGAGTTGAGTTTGTTGACTGACGATAAAGCTTGGATTGGCCGTGTCCTCGCAGCCTTCGCGGCAGATGTCGGCTTTGCTGCATAGGCAGGAGTATGTTATGCAGCAAAGCCGATGACGCGTCAAGAACGAACGCTCGACCATTGCTTCAGCGCGCCTTCTCCAAAGCAAGCGTGGCGGCTGCGATAGTTGCGTCAATGATGGGCGCAGTATGAGCGCGTGATAAGAAACCGGCCTCGAATTGTGATGGCGCAAAGTAAACACCCTGCTCTAACATAGCATGGAAGAATCGGGCATAGCGTGCGGTATCGGCGTGGGCTTTAGCCAGCGCATAGTTAGTGATGGGCTCGTCGGCGAAGAAGAAGCCGAACATCGTCCCGGCCTGTGCCGTCTGAAGCGGAATATCTGTCTGGGCCGCCGCTTCGCGTAATCCCTCAAGCAACCGCTGTCCTTGTCCCGCGATAGCGCTATAGAGCTCGGGTGTCAGCTGGCGCAAGGTTGCCAATCCTGCTGCCATGGCAAGCGGGTTGCCCGAGAGCGTGCCGGCCTGGTACATCGCTCCCAGCGGGGCAACGTGCTCCATCAGATCGCGCCGTCCACCATAGGCCGCACATGGTAGGCCACCGCCGACGACCTTACCTAAACAGGTTAAGTCGGGGGTAATGCCGTAGTGGGCCTGGGCACCCCCCAAAGCTACACGAAAGCCGGTCATGACCTCGTCAAAAATCAGTATTGCCCCATAGTGCTGCGTGAGGGCGCGCAAACCTGCCAGGAAGCCGGGCTGCGGTAGAACAAGACCCATATTGCCGGCGACCGGCTCGACAATCACGGCAGCAATCGTGGTACTGTATTGCTCAAAGACCGCCTCGACGGCGGGTAAGTCGTTATAGCCAACTGTGACTGTGTCGCGGGTCTGGCCTGCCGTTACACCGGCGCTGGCCGGTAAACCGAGCGTAGCGACACCTGAGCCGGCATCGGTCAGTAGAAAATCGGCATGGCCATGATAGCCGCCGCTGAACTTCACGATGCGCGACCGGTCGGTCGCCGCGCGTGCCAGGCGAAGAGCCGACATAGTTGCTTCGGTGCCACTGTTGACGAAGCGCAACATCTCGATACTCGGCACGAGCTGAATAACAAGCTCCGCTAGCTCGGTTTCTAAAGCCGTGGGCGCGCCATAACTGGTGCCCCGCCGGGCCTGGGCGGTGATCGCCGCGATCACACTCGGCTCTGCATGGCCCAGAATCATCGGACCCCAGGACAGAACATAATCGATGTAGCGCTGCCTATCGGCATCGAAGAGGTAAGGTCCCTCAGCCCGGTCGATAAAGCACGGTGTGCCACCGACTCCCCGGAAGGCGCGCACAGGACTATTAACTCCGCCGGGCAGAACCCGTTGCGCGGCAGCAAATAAGCGTTCAGACTCAGTCATATGGCTTTTCCTTCGTGTAATACTCGCTCGTTCTCTCCTACGTAGCAGTGAAACTTCTGGTCTTGCCAGCTGCCTTATGCATCGCGCAGGGCCTGGGCCGTTTCTTCGGGTAAGGTGGTGTTGACAAAGGTACCCGCGCCCGTTTCCCCGGCGGCGCGGTACATGCGACGGGTGGCTGTGCGCATCGGCGGGTAAAATTCGATATTCATACGTGTTTCGGGATGGGGCTGATCATCGGTGGGTGCCTGGAACATGGCCATCATATAGCTCATCGGGTGGTTCCACAGGCGATCATAACGCTGGGTTACATCTTTGATGATGGCGGCGAGCCCGCGCTGTTCGCCGCGTGTAAGATGACCAAGATGCTCACGCTGCGCCTTGGGATAGATATGGACCTCGTAGGGCCAGCGGGCATAGAAGGGCACAAAGGCCAGCCAGTCCTGGTGGTCGGCGACGATGCGGCGACCATCGGCTTGCTCTTGTGTGATGAGCGCGGCATGGATGTTGGTGCCGTGCCGCACCAGATAGTTGTCCTCATTCGTCCGCCGGAGCACGACATGGGGCGGGATGAACGAGTAGGCATAAAGCTGGCCATGGGGGTGGTGCAGCGTCACGCCAGTCTCGGTGCCTTTGTTTTCGAAGATATATACATACGCGATTTCCGGCTCTTGGCCAAGCTCCTGGTAGCGGTGCGTCCAGACCTGCACAAGCTTTTCGATTTGCACTACAGGGAGTTCGGCAAGGGTCGTATGGTGGAAGGGGGTATAGGCAATGACTTCACTGACGCCAGCGCTAGGAGCACTGGGTGTGGGTTCTGAGCCCAGGATGGCGGGCGGCGCTGGCGGTAGGGTCAGCGCCGGAAACTTATTGCGGAAGACGGCGATATCATAGGACGAGCGCGGGACTTCGGATGGGAAGCTGCCGGGTTGCGTCGGGCACAGCGGGCAAAAACCTTCGGGCGGCAAAAAGGTACGTTCCTGGCGGTGGGTTGCGGTGATGATCCACTGGCCCAATAATGGATGCCAGCGTAGCTCACTCATCCGTGTCCTCGAAGGTATACAGGAGGAGGAGACGACCATCGAGGGTGGTCGTGCGCTCGATTTGCATCCGAGTGCTGGGCAAAGCACCGCCGGACTCGCTGGAGTCGGTCCTGTCCGCTTGCGCCTGCTTGCTGGCTTGCTCTGGTTGTACTGGTTGAGTGTGTTCGCGGTCCATGACTCATGTACTTACTGCTCGTCGCTCACGAGCAGTGGTCATACAACTCCTCCAATCCACTCAAGCTGTTGAGGCGTGAGGAGATAGCGTAGCGTTCCCGACCCCGGGCGTGGGCGCCCGTCATATTCCACACATACGAGACCGGCTTTAGGTACGCGGATCGCACGTCCACCTGCACCAATCACGCTTGCCACGAGGCTTCCCATGTCAGGCGCATGCCCGACGACTAATGTTTGATCGCCGCTTGCCTGGCGTAGCAGTGGCTGTAGTTGGTCAAAGGTACAGCCGGGTGCAAGCTCGGGCGCGAGCGTCACTTGCACGCCGATACCTGCGACGACAATCTCAGTCGTTTGCTGTGTGCGTACCAGAGGACTGGAATACACGGTGGTTGGCCGAATGGCTAAACGTTGCATCGCGCGTGCAACCAAAACCAGTTGCTGGCGGCCCGCTTCGGTCAGTGAGCGCTCGGCATCACTGCCGGTCGAGCGCCGGTCCTCGGCAATGCCATGTCGTAGAAAGAAGAGTTGCATCGTTGTCCTTTAGTGTTCTAGTGCGACATCGGGGCATGGTCCAGGATACAAACACACCTGCGAGGCAGCGTTAAGCGCGACATCAAGAGTATGCTCGATCGGCCAGGCGTGCAACCAGCCGTACATGACACCAGCTTTGAGCGCATCACCAGCCCCCGTCGTATCGACCGGCTCGACAGTTGGCGGTTGAGCTGTAAGATCACGTCCATCGGGCGTGCGTACCAGTACGGGGCGTGCCCCATCGCTAACAACGATTAAGGCCTGTGTCGCCTGCCAGGTATGGTCGATCCAGCCCTGTACATCGTGGATCTGGTAACGGTTCGCCAGCATCGCGCGTGACGTGGTCAAAATAGCGACGCCGTACATTCGTAAGTCACTGCTATCGGTTGAGTCGGCGAGCGCGATGGGCTTGCCATGGCTGTGCGCAAGTTCAACCATCTTATCGATAGCCGGTCCGACGTTGCATACGCTTACCAGACGACTTTGCTCGACAACATGGGCCGGTGGTAGTGTGAATGAGGGCTGCCGTGGCCAGGAGGCAATAATCGTGCGCTCACCATCGGGTGTCGTCAGAATGTAGCAAGTTGGTGTCCACATCTTTGGATCACGGTGACTGTAGTATGTTGTGTTCGGACGAGCACGGAGTTCGTGCTCCACAAAGGTAGCACGTGGGTCGTTGCCCAGATTGTTGCCGGCAAGGACGACTTGTAGACCCCAGCGCGCGAGGTGACCCCCAACATTACATGGCTCACCCCCGAGAAACATCTGCTCGTGCAGTGTGTGAATGCCTTCGCCGGCAGTGGGTAGGCGCGGCAGCGCCAGCAGCTGATCGGGCAGGAGCCCACCATAACAAATAACATCGATCATCAGTGCGTGTGTCCCAAATTTATGCTTATGGTTTCCGTACGCCCAGCACGATCTGAGCCGTCCTAGAAACTAGATCTCCATTCACCACCGCGCGTCCGTCGGCGGTCGCGCTTACCACCTGATTAGGACGGTAGCGATTATAGTTCGGCAAGCGATCCGGTCCCTGGAGATCAACGGCGGTAAGGCTTAGATTGGGCGTGGCCTGAATAATTTGTGTTGCTTGCGCCAGGTCGGTGCCGATCAATGGCGGAAACTTGATCACATCGCCTTGACTGATGGTGACCGTGATTACCGTGTCCGGCGGATAGGTGCCGGGTGCAGGACTTTGGCTTATTACCTGGCCGGCCGCTACCGAGGTGCTCGGCTGGCGGATCGGATTAACGCGAAAGCCGGCCTGCGTCAGAGCGGTTAGGACCGTGTCACCTGATTGGTTGCTCAAGTCGGGCAGTGCGATGAGCGATGGTAAAGTTGGCGCGGACGTTGGGACGGGTGTTGGTGGTACAACGGCGGTTTGCTTCCCTAGACTGATACGGAGATAGATTTTGTCGCCTTTATGCACGGTTGTGCCGGCGGGCGGTCGCTGCTCTACCACAATCCCCCGGTCATATACCGGATCGGTGCGTGCTGGATCCGGCAAGTCGGGTACTAAGCCCGCGTTGACGAGGGCATTACGCACCTCTGCCTCGGGACGACCTACGAAATCGGTAATCTGAATCAGCACTATGGGGGTGCTGGTCGTAGCGGCTGTGCTCGAAACGGCAGTGGCTGAAACAGCCGTCGGTTGGGCGACGGTGGTTGGTGCTACGACACTGCCAAAGATGGTTTGCAAGGTGTCAGTCGCAAAGGCAACGTAGGCCAGTCCTAGCAGTCCGCCAAGAATCATGATGCCCAACAGGAGGCCACCAAAAGGAAAGCCTTGTTGCGCCGGTCGTCGTGCGAGTGGGGGTGGTGCAACGGGTGGTGGGACGCGCCGGAGGCCGGCCTGTATGGGCGCCACTGTGGGTAGTGGAGCGGTATTTGTCTGATGAGCCGGCACGCGCGGCGCTTGTGGCACCTGATAGGTAGCAGCCTGTGATGGCGGGATGGCAGGTCCCTTGACGACAGGCGCGACCTGCGTTTCTTGGCCGCGAGCCGAGCGATACTCGCGCAACATCGTCGCAAAAGCTTTCGCCGACGCCGGTCGCTGGCGTGGGTCTTTGGCCAGCGCCGTCAGTACGATCCGCTCGAGATTTGGTGGAAGCGTGGGATTCCATTGGCTAAGTGGTGGTGGTGTATTCTGAATCTGCTGCAGTGCTACGGCCATCGGGCTGTCGCCTGTAAAGGGCAGATGCTTCGTGAGCATCTCATAGACGACGATGCCAAGCCCATATATATCGGACTGGGCAGTTGCAGTGATACCCTGCGCCTGCTCCGGGGAGATATAGTCGGCGGTGCCAAAAGTCATGCCAGCTTGTGTCACGGCGGTCGAGAGGGCGGACTTTGCAATCCCAAAGTCCGTGATCTTAACCTCGTCGTTCGGGCCAACCATGATATTTTGGGGCTTCACATCGCGGTGAACAAAGCCACGCTGGTGGGCATAGTCGAGTGCGTCAGCGGCCTGTTCAGCGATATGAATGGTGCGGTCGACCGGCAGTGGGCCTTCTTGCTCGATGAGCGTGCTAAGATCACGACCCTCGACCAGTTCCATGACGATATAAGGCACGCCATTGTCTTGTCCGACATCATACACATCCACAATATTTGGATGTGCTGATAGTCCCGCCGCCGCCTGCGCTTCATGTTCGAAGCGCTGCAGAAACTGGTTATCGCCCACATACTGGGAATGGAGCAGCTTAATGGCAACTGGGCGGCCAAGCCGAGTATCGCGGCCACGGTAGACCGTGGCCATGCCGCCCTGACCAAGAACGTCCAGGAGTTCGTAGCGGTTGTTAAGCATCCGCGCCTGCATCAAAAACTCCTACCTTAGCCTTGCCAAATCATGACGCCGTCGTGTAGTTCCTCTTCGTGTATTTTTTCGAGGTAGGCACGTAAACGCGGAAGGTTAATCACGTCGTCGCGATTGTAGCGCAGGAGCAGATCAAGTGCCTCGGCATCGTGCATCGTTTGATAGCGATGCCAGAGCTTGGGCGCAT
>JBBRHB010000205.1:0-7999 GCA_038223355.1 Chloroflexales bacterium | reverse complement strand
CCGCTGGTTGAAAAGCGAACACGCCGCGCTGACGATCTATCCGTGCGGCCAAACTCGCTACACACTTCAATTTAAAGCAGACGCCTTCGCCCAGCCTCGGACGCTTAAGATCTCATTAAACGGTCAAACCATTAGTACGGTGAACTTGCCAGCCGATCAATTAACGGCCGTCCACATCCCGCTCACCTTGCAAGCCGGCAGCAATGAGGTTGCTATCGACACACCCGAGCCCCCGCTACCGGCCTCTTTGCAAGGCGCAAAGGCCGACGCTCGACAACTGCGCATTAATATTGGCGATGTCTCTGTCCTGCCTTAGTACTGCACCAGTGAGAAGACCGGATAGCTATCCACCTTGGCCCGACCATCCAAAAACGTCAATTCGATGGGGAAGACGAGCGCCACGATCTCGCCCCCGACCTGCTGAACCAGCTGGGCCGCTGCCGCGACCGTCCCGCCAGTGGCCAGCACATCATCAACGATCAACACTCGTGCACCGGGGCGGATCGCATCATGATGCATCTGGAGTGTGTTGGTCCCATATTCCAAGCTGTACTCGATCTGCACGGTTTGGGCTGGCAGTTTGCCGGGCTTGCGGATCAAGACCAGTCCGGCCCCGAGTGTATAAGCCACCGGCGCGGCAAACAGAAAGCCCCGCGATTCGACCCCGACCACCACGTCTATCCGAGCATCGACATATGGTCGGGCCAAGTCATCGATCAGCGCGCGGAAGGCGGGGCCATCTTGTAACAACGTGGTAATATCTTTGAATTGCACGTCCGGAATTGGAAAGTTGGGCACATTGCGAATCAGACCGGCATATGGTGATTCTGACATCATATAGCTCCTAAGCTGCTCAGCGGCAAGTGTAGGGGGCTCGAGCACTTATTGTCAAAAAGTAGATCGGCAGATGATGACAAACAACGGCTTTCTCGCCAAGATCACCGAGCACAAGCGAACCGAAGTTGATCGCCAACAGCAGAAAATTCCCACCGCTAAGCTCATGGCACAACTCGCAGCCGCCCCTGCGGTTCGCTCTTTTAGCACTGCACTCCGCCAAGGCGGTCGCCTCGCCTTGATCGCCGAAGTCAAAAAACAAAGTCCGGCGAAAGGCTTATTGGTCGCGAATTTCGACGCCTTGCGTCTGGCCCAAACCTATGCCGACAATGGTGCGGACGCCATCTCGGTCCTGACCGACGCACGCTTCTGGGGTGGTAGTTTGCAGTACCTCATGGCGATCCGCGCTGCCCTGCCGGACGGCCCACCGCTCCTGCGGAAGGATGTTATTATCGATCCCTATCAGTTGTATGAGGCACGGGTTTACGGTGCCGATGCCGTTCTGCTGATTGCGGCGGCGCTCGATGATCAGCTGCTGGCCCACCTTCATACACTAACCTATGAGCTTGGCATGGAAGCATTGGTCGAAGTTCATACGGTGGAAGAGGTTGACCGAGTGCTGCTACTACAACCCCGCCTGCTCGGTATCAACAATCGTGATCTGCATACCTTTGTGGTTGACATCGACACGACGCGTCAGGTTATAGCACGGCTCCCGACAGCGGATCGGCCGCTGGTCATTAGTGAAAGTGGCATCGGCGAAGAAGCGACGAGCGAGCGCGAACGTTTGCGGGCATGGGGTGCAAATGCTATACTAGTGGGCGAAGCGATTGTGACTGCGCCAGACCCGGCAGCAAAAGTACGGGCCTTAGCTGGACGACAAGGTTAATGCTGCCGATGGCACGTTGCTTAATGTAGGGACGATACTACTTGGCTCGCTGCTCGTGGCAGTTTCGGTAATGGGCTCCCGGATCGCACGTGTGAGATAGCGCTGGTAGCAGTCGAACTTGCTACGCTGGCCTTGGGCTTTACGATGGGGCTGCAGACCCATAAGCCTTGTGAGTTGGCTGTTGATCAAGTGGCATGCGTGCCTGTCTTGGTAGTGCTGTTACACTGGTTCGGGGTGCCGGGTGCACCCAAACGTATTAACAACAGAACGTCGTGAGCAGCAATCAGTTGCTCATGACGCCTAAAAACACTTTGACCATGCACGCTATAAACACTGGTGGCGCGTTTTGCCCGGTGTGTGCCGGCCGAAGTAAGCTGGAGAACAAACTTGGAGAAAACGTCACACGATGACGTAGCAGTCTTCGTTGATTTCGAGAACGTCTATGTCTCGGTTCGCGAAAAATTCGATGCTACGCCTAACTTCGAACTGATCATGGATCGGTGCGAAGACTACGGACGAATTGTAATCGCCCGCGCTTATGCCGACTGGTACCGCTACCCCCGTGTCACCTCCGCCCTGTTCGCTAACGGCGTCGAGCCGATGTACGTTCCCACTTACTACTATGATCGCGATGTGGGCCGCACTGGGCGACCGATCAAAAACAGCGTTGATATTCACCTGTGCATTGACGCCATGCGCACGCTGTATTCACAGCCTCACATTCTTAAGTATGTGCTGGTGACGGGCGATCGTGATTTTATTCCGCTAGTCAACGCCATCCGCCAGCAAGGCAAGGAAGTTATCATAATCGGGATCGGTGGTGCAGCCTCGGCCCATCTCGCTCAAAGCGGTGATGAATTCCTGTTCTATGAGCAGATTGCCGACCTTAAGGTGGTTGGACAGAGCCAAGTCCAGGCGCGCATGCTCGCAGCCCAGGAACAGGTTGCCCATCCCCAGGAAGGTCGTGAGCGCAATGGCGAGCGCAGTGACCGCAGCGAACAGGTTGAGCGCCCCGAGCAAGCCGAACGTCCTGAGCGGAACGATCGTATAGAACGCTCCGCACGTGGGGAGCGGAATATCCGCAGTGACCGCCGGCCACCGGCGTCCCGGATTGAACAGACCAGTGAAGGACCACTAGCGGAAATTACCGAGGCTGACGAATTGGTACCTGCCGCGCGCGAACACGGTGCGCCAGCAGCGGAAACAGCGGGCGCCGATGAAAGTGGCACCGCACCGGCCGCACCAAAGTCACCCTATGACACACTCGTTGACGCGATTGAACTGGCCCGCAAACGTGGCTTTGTCGTCAATCTGGGATCGCTCAAGGTCGTGATGCGGGAGCTCGATAGCACCTTCCACGAGTCAAAGGTCAAGGACAACAACGGCAAAGGCTTCGTCAAATTCAAGGACTTCGTGAAAGAGGCCGAAAATCGCGGCAAAGTCCAAATCTTTACGAATGGGACCGTGACCGAGGTCTTCCTGCCCGGCGAAGATCCCTATAAGATGTCCCAGTTCGCTGAGGATCTCACGCCCCAACTGGTCGAAAATGAACTAAATAATGAACTCGCGGAGCAAGACCGGCCGATGCCCGAGGTACCCGCGGCCGCGACAGATAGACTGGCCGCACAACCTACGGAGACTGTCGCGGAGCAGCTACCGGTAGAGCAACCCGTTCGTGCACCGGTAGCCGAGGTTGCTCCACCAGCCACAGACGAAGAGACCAGCGGTGAGCCAACACGCCAAGTCTTCGCTGACCGTGAGTGGGACGTGTTTCGTACCTCTATTTCGCAGTTCAGCGAACCGGTCCGCTTTACCGAGATTTTCAATGCCTTGCGTGGCCTGCGTAATCAGGAAGTCGTTGAGTTGACAAATAACGAGCTCAAAGAACTGGTCAAACAGGCCATTAATAAAGGTATGCTCCAACGGACGGGTCGTGGTGCCAAAGCTTACTACCGGCTCAGCAGCCAGTATCGTATCCCAGTTGCTCCGGCTGGCGACACACAACCGGTGCCGCACCCGACGTCAACCACACCGGCTACCGCTCGTGCCGAAGGGTCAGCGACAGCTACTCAGCCTGCGCCTGGATCGCGCCGTGCGCGGCTCTACGGGCCCGAAGGAAGCGATCAGCCGGTCCCGGCCGAGCAAGCGCCTGAAGCGGTGGCACCGACAGCAACGGAGCAAGCCCCCGAAGATGTCGTGCAAGAAGCCCTACGGGCAAGCGGGGTTCAAGCCGAGGTCGCTGTTACCCCACCCTCACCAGAGACGCAGAAGCGACGGAGCCGCCGTCAAAAGCCTGCTGCTGAGGCAAGCCCACCAACCGAGGCTGCGCAACCGGCTGAGGCCCCAACGAAGAGCCGGAAAGGCCGGCAGGCCAAAGTCGAGACGCCTGCTGCGCCGGAAGTTTCACCGGAGGCCGCCGCCAGCAGCAGTCGTCGCCGGCGTCACGCTCCAACGGGCAACGAGGAGACGCAGGGGTAGCGTGACGGTTGCCGTTAAAATTTGCGGTGTACGCACGCCCGAAGCGGCGTTGGTCGCCGCCGAAGCGGGTGCCGATTTCATTGGTCTTATCTTCGCCCCCAGCCGGCGGCAAGTAACGGCCGAGCGTGCCCTGGCGATCGTCAGGGCGTTACGAAGCCATAACCAGGGCACACACGTCGCAGTTGTCGGTGTCTTCGTTAATGAGCAAGCAGCAAAGATCGCGGCACTAGCCAATGCCATTGGTCTGGACTGGGTACAACTGAACGGCGAGGAACGCCCGGCGATAGTCGACGCACTGCCGGTGCCGGTGCTCAAGGCCGTACGCTTCGACGGTGGGACCAACGAGACAGCCTGGCTAACTCAGGCCACCACCTGCGACCTGCCCCCGCTGGTGGTGGATGCGCATGTCGATGGAGCGTGGGGCGGTGCGGGCGTGAGCGCCGATTGGCAGCGCGCCGCAGCCCTGGCGGAGAGCCGTCCCATTCTGCTTGCAGGTGGCTTGAGTCCCGAGAATGTGCGTGCGGCGATCCAGACAGTACAGCCGTGGGGCGTCGATGTCAGCAGCGGCGTTGAGAGCGCAGGAGTTCAAGATCATGCAAAAATCCGTGCGTTTATACGTGCGGCCAAGGAAGTCTAGACGGACAATTATCACGAAGGAGTTTCTATGAAAATTGGACGAATTGTAGGTCTTGGCCTGCTGGCGGGGCTGGGTGTGGCAGCCGTACGTGTCGTCAAGCAATATCGCGAAGACTCGGCCTTCGATCTAGCGCCGGTCGCGGCCGGCACAGGCGCACCCGCAGTGAGCGGCGGTAAGCGCACGATCAGCCCTGAATTGCTGGAGATCCTGGCCTGCCCGGTTGACAAGCAGCCGGTCACGCTCGAAGACGATTTCCTGGTATGCCATACCTGTGGTCGCAAATATCCTGTTGAAGACGGTATTCCGATCATGCTGATCGAAGAAGGCGATAAGCATCGCGACGAGTCGCTGATCCACCAGTAAGGTCGTAGACAGCCGACCAAAGGGCAGCTTTCGTAGCTGCCCTTTCTGTATGTATTACATGCACCTCAGCCTACCGTCCCCATGATAACCCAGCATTGGCATCGATTTGTGCCTGACTCGTCAAGGCTTTGGCATCGCTGCTACTCAGCTGGCTTCCGGTATGCTGGAGATCGATCACATACACATCGGTGGCGTCGTCACCGACATTAATAAAGGCCAGTTGCGTACCGTCCGGCGACCACGCAGGGGCACGTGCACGCCCCAGTTTAGTTTGCCGCTGCGCATTCCCGCCGTTAATCGGCACCACCCAGATATCAGTGCCACCGTCTTGCGGGACGGCAAAGGCGAGCAGCGAGCCATCTGGCGACCACGCCGGATCATAGGCTTTCGCGGGGATGCCGGGAAACGGCTGACTCGTTTTATCAGCGACATTGTAGCGCATGATGCGACGATCACTCTGGCTTCGTGGTGCTTCAACATAGGCAAGATACTGACCGTCGGGCGACCAGGCCGGCGACTCTAAATCACTGTCACTCTCGATCGGTAGCTGGTCATCATTCGTTGGCTGACGGTGACCGATCAACTTCAGCTTATAACGGTACAGTGCGAACGGATACTCATAGATGGGATTCGCCGCGTTTTCGGTTGTCGCAACTTTGGGTTGATCCGCAAAGGCTAGTTCACTATCATCCGGTGACCATGTTGGATTGCCGACCCATAGCGCCTGATGCACATAGTCACGTGTTCGTGGTGGCGCTTGACTGTCGTTGGCCGTTATGCGCGTCGTTTGGCGCGTTGCCACGTTGAGCAGGTACAGATCCGCAAAGCTCTCACCGCGCCGGACGAACGCGATCCGACTACCGTCATGGGACCACACCCCACCGCCAACTGTGCCACCCAGATCCAGCGGTTTGGCTTCAGTTCCACTACGCAGCCACATCTGCCCCTGCTGTATATAGAGCAACTGCCCTTTAATCGCGGTGTCTGATTGTGTAGCAGGCGCCGCTGCATGTACGGGCTGCGCATTCGGGGTAGGGGCAGCACCCTGTTTATCCACCGTCTGGGCAGAACACCCGGTCAGCAGGAGCACCAGGACGAATAATAGTCGTCGCTTCATGTGTATTTGAGGAGTAAGCCCGATTGGACGCGCTGCCAAGCCGAGTGTAGGAGATCCCCCGGTGGCGAAGAAAAAGCCGCCAGCTGTTCGAAGCTGCCGGCCGGCAAAAGTGCCCGTAAGGCACCGGGTACCACCCGCAGACGTAGTGGGGTATGGCCGATCGTATCACCGTCAACCTGGACATCCAGCGGAACCATGCTGTCAATCGACAGTTCACGAGCGCGATAATAATCAAGATCCGGATTGAAATGGTGTTGGCGCAAAAAAATACTCAGGAGATGCAGGGGCGCCACCCGCATATCGCCACCCTTAATGATGACCACATCCAGCAGACCATCGACCGGGCTGGCATGATGCGCAATTTGCAGAAAACCACCATATAGGCGGCTATTTCCAACAACGATCATCAAGGCGCGCCCTCGCACAGGACGACCATCTAGTACGAGCCGGACGGGTGTACCGCGCACCTGCCGTGCCAGCCGGAGCGCCTTGACCACGTAGGCAACGAGCCCAAACCGCCGCTTCTCGCCCGGATCGACTTTGCGCGCCACATGTGCATCAAAGCCGATCCCGGCCATAAGCAAGAAGTAGCGCTCGCCGGCCTGCCCTAAGTCAAGCTGCCGGAAAACGCCCTGCAGTAGTATCTCTGCGACCTCGACCGGATCCAACGGTAGATGGAGCTCACGTACCCATACGTTCCCCGTGCCGAGCGGCAGGACTGCTAATGCCGTGGCGCTACAGGCAAGCCCATTAATAACCTCATTAACGGTACCGTCACCACCCGCCGCAACGACCAGATCACAACCATCTACGACTGCCTCACGCGCCAGTTCGCTGGCATGACCGGCATAGTTAGTGGTGGTTAATTCGACCAACCAGCCGCGCCGCCGCCATACCGCGATCGCGCTGTTCACGCCATCGTGCCCATTGCCGTGGCCGGCTCGTGGATTAAGAACGACACGTGCGTGGCACGTATCGATCATTCCTCTTCCTCGGTAGCGTTGAGCATTGGCCCCTGGCCCTGTACCATTTCATCGGGCGTCTCGATCCAGCCCCGCCGCAGGGCATAGATCACGGCTTGGGTGCGATCATTGAGCGACAGCTTCCGCAGAATTGACGAGATATGGTTCTTGACCGTTTGGGTACTGATATGCAAGTCATCCGCGATCTCTTTGTTGCTCGAGCCGGCCGCAATTTTATCTAGCACCTCGATCTCGCGGTCACTCAATGGAGAGAAGAGGGTGAAGTTCGTTTCTTCGGTCGTGGTTACTCCGCGGTCAAGGTCACGGAACTGGTTCAGAATGCGAGCGGCAACCTTAGGCTCATCAAACATAACCTCGTTGATCACATACTCACCGCGCGCAACCCGCCGAATACTTTGTGCCAGCAGCGCTGGCTGTATTTCTTTTGAATAGTAGGCCGCCGCGCCGGCGCGCAGTGCATTAAAAGCCTGCTCATCAGACTCGTGCATCGACAACATAATCACACCGATGCTCGGATAGGTCCGTCGCACCTGGTGGGTTAGTTCTAGGCCGCTCATCCCCGGCAAATTGAGGTCGATGAGCACGACATCCGGCGGTGTGATGCTCACAAATTCCAAGGCGGCCTCACCGGTCGAAGCCTCACCCATAACCGAAATGTCCTGCTCGTCGTTTAAACTCCAGCGAACACCCTGCCGAAA
>JBBRHB010000204.1:0-8011 GCA_038223355.1 Chloroflexales bacterium | reverse complement strand
GCTCGCTCTCCAGACGAAAACCTTGCCGACCGCGTAGTATACCGCCTATGTGCAGCGGCGTTAGAGCCAGCCCTTCTGCTCGGCGATGTGGGCGGCTTCGATGCGGTTGCGAGCGCCGAGCTTCTGAATGGTTACCGAGAGATAGTTGCGGACGGTGCCTTCGGAGAGAAAGAGCGTCGCGGCAATCTCCTCGATACTCGCGCCGCGCGTGGCAGCTGCCAGGACCTCGCGTTCGCGCTTGGTGAGTGGGTTGTTTCCGTCGCTGAGCGCTGCCATAGCGAGGGCGGGATCAACGACGCGCTCGCCAGCAAGGGTACGGCGGATGGCCATCGCAAGCTGAGTAGCCGGGGCATCTTTGAGTAGAAAGCCGACAACGCCGCTTTCCATGGCTTGGCGCAAATAGCCGGGACGGCCGAAGGTCGTTAGAATGAGGACACGGCAGGCCGGCATTTGCGCGTGGAGGGCAGCGGCGGCGGTGATACCATCACAGCCCGGCATCTCGATATCTAGCAGAGCAACATGAGGCTGGGTGGTCTGTGCTGCTGCTACGACTTCATCGCCGCGTCCAACTTCTGCGACAATCTCGATATCGCCTTCCAGGCGCAGCAACGCGGCGAGAGCACCGCGAACCATCGCCTGATCCTCTGCCAGCAGCACACGAATCATAGCTGCCCATCCTTCTTTGCATAGCTTAGACTGTTTTCGAGTGACGATGCCGGCATATGTTGCTGTTCTGAAGCGGCGAAAACGGCTGGCGTAGCCCGGTCATAGCTGAGCTGTAGCAGTGGCACTGAGACCGTGAGATGGAAGCCGCCACCGGTATGAGCACCAGACTGGTAGTGGCCACCGAGGGCCGTCACACGTTCCGCCAGCCCGTGCAGACCATTTCCTGCGTTGGCACTGCCGGTCAGTGTGGCCGGGACACCTACTCCATCGTCGATGACTTCAACACCGGCAGTATCCCGATCACGCAGCAGCCGGATCGTACAGCGATGGGCACGACTATGACGAATGACGTTCGTGACGCCTTCACGCACCGTCCACGCGAGGACAGCTTCGACCGGAGATGGTAGGCCGTCGAGCATATGCTCGTCACCTTCGTAACGATACGCAATCCCGGCGGCGGCCAAGATTTCCTGCGCGCCATGCAATTCGCTCGCGAGGGTAGGCTGGCGGTAGCCACCGACAGCTTCACGAACCTCCTGCAGGGTGCTGCGCGCCACCTGTTCGACATCGCCGATTTCCACGGCGGCCTGGGCCGGTGCAACGCTGATCAACCGCCCGGCCAGCTCACTTTTGAGGGCAATCAGTGAGAGATTGTGGCCCAGAAGATCGTGCAGATCCCGTGCAATGCGCAGTCGCTCGGTCATCACGGCTAAACGCGCGATCTCGTCCCGGGCGGCACGTAGCTCCCAGGTCGTCATGATTGCCCGCATCATGCTGATGATGACGCCGCCAATCACGCAGACAAACAGCATGGCCTGCGCGATGACGAACCAGCCAGCATGTGTTAGGAGTGCCACGGCAGCCACAAGCAAGGTGAGGCCCGCAATCGCCCTGGTGGCTTGAGCAATGGGCAGGCGACCGCCCACATAGCCCGACGTGAAGTAGAAGAGGGCGAGCCAGCCCGGTCCATTGCCCAGCACCAGGACAATGCTCAAGACGATGAGCATAATAAGCGGTAGCCAGACGGCCGGCGGTGTTTGTCTTGGGGGGAGCTGTGCAACGACAAGCTGGCGAGCATAGTGCCAGCTGGCCCACAGATAGATCCCAAAAAAGAGCGTGACACCTACGAGCGTAGCGATGAAACGTGGCAACGGTTGGTGCGACTGGAAAAAACCTACCAGAGTCGGGATAAACAACGGTAGCCAGGCAATCCAGACGAGCCACAAGAGGGAGGCCGAGCGGCGCTCGATAGGGAACGTTTGGGCGAACGTTTCGCTACCTCCATTGTCATCTTGTATGTTGTTCAACTCGGTTCCTCAGGGGCTCATACTACTGGACAATCGTCGTCAGGTTCATGCCAGGGTGGACCGCGCAATAGAAGTGGTAGGTTCCGGCTGTCGCAAACGGTCCGATCTCAATGCTATTATGCGTTACTTGTACGTTGTTGACTAGGGGTGCGGCCGGCTCGTGCGCCGTATTGACCACAGTATGCTGCCACATGCCATTGGCCAGTACATGGAGCGAGGTCGTATCGCCCACGAGCACGAGCTTTGAGCCTTTAGGCAGCGTCACCGACGGCTGGAGAAAACTGCCGGCACTCATATGCAGGGCAAGCGTGCTGCCCGTGCTTGTCGTAGCAGAGGCCACCGCTGGCTGCGAAATGGCCCCGATATACAGCGCGCCGACGACCATTCCTGCGACTGTGGTCAAGGCCGCCGGTAGCCAACGCGGAGCCTGGTGGCTTGCATGGCGGTAGTTCTCGACCGTTGCGCCAAGGCTAGCCCCAAAGGCTACCAGCGTGCAGGCGCAGACGATAATGTCACCGACAAAGTGACCATAGCCACCGTTGGGACCCTTGGGATTGGCCAGGCTTTCGACAACAAAGGGCTCGGTGAAGACTAGATAGAGCAGATAACCGCCAAGGAGCGAGCCAAGCAACGGCATCCAACGCAGGCCGGTTGCAACGAAGATGCCGCCTGCCAACAGGCAGGCTGTCATGATAACAATATCCCGACTCGGGGCACCATTCGCGAGTGTGAGTACTACGGCGATAGCACCGCAGATGAACGCCGGTACAAGAAAGGCCCAGACGGCGATTTTGCTAAGCGTGGACAATGGTTGGCGGACAAATAGCTGTGTGCGGGTTGCTGATGCGTTCATACCTGCCTCCTGATAGTGCAAGTGTACGGGCACGGGAGGTTGCTGGATAGTGAAGACCATCAGGAGATAGGAATGACATTTGTCATATGAGCACGTGGCTGAATTTGTCCTTAGCAGGTGGGATTGCGATGATACTGAATACTTCTGGCATTGATGAAGAACGGCTCGCGCGCTTCGTCAACGATGCATATGCGCTGGAAATCGTTGCGCTTGCCTTCCAGCCGAAGGGCGAGGCGTCGTATAGCTATCTTGTCACGGAACGTAGTGGCCTCCGCTGGCTGATCAAGTTGCAAGAGACGGCGCGGATGGTGGAGCTGGAAGTACGTCTGCGCGCTGTTAGCTTCGTGCATGCTGTGCGTGGCTTTAGACAGGTGGTGGTGCCACGCCAAAATCGATGGGGCGATTGCACCTGCCACTACGAGCACTATACTATTAGCGTCTATCCTTTCATCGAAGGCGACACGATCGAGCCAGAAAGGCAGACTGATGCGTACGCCAGTGAGCTTGCATCGCTGCTCGGGGCTTTCCATAAGCACGGCAGCATGCTGCCATTTCCGATCCCGAGAGAAACGTTCGACCACCCGTTTGAGGAACCAATCCTCCATGCGCTACGAACCATCGAAGCTCCCGGACAACTGGCCCGCCCGACCCAGCAGCGTTTACGGCAGCTGATGCTGGCACAGCGCTCGGATATCTTGATGACGTTGGAGAAGATGCGGCAGTTAATGGTGGAAGTACGCAGCCTGGATCTCGATTGGGTGCTCACACACGGCGATCCGAATTGGGCAAATATTCTGGTTGATCGGTCCGATACCCTTCATCTGCTGGATTGGGACGATCTGGCACTTGGGCCACCGGAGCGCGACCTCGTGTTCTTCAGCGACCGAAAACCGGAACGTTTCGAGCTCTTCCTGCGCCAGTATCTGATCATAAATCAACGAATACGTCTTCATCCCGAGGTGTTTGCGTTCTATAACTATCGGTGGGTCGTGCAGGAGATCGCCGATTACACGACGCGTATCCTGTTTCGCAACGTCGATCCTGCCGAGGATGAGCATGCATGGGCTCAACTGCAGCCCTACCTGCCGGCGTACCATGCCGAAATTGCAGCCGGAATACGTCAGATTGAGGAGATGCTTGCGCGCATCGCGAGGTGATAGTGCTATTTCTCTCACATGAGAGCATTCGGCTCGTTTAGTGGAGACCGGGATGCTCCGGGTCCCACAACAGGACGGCCAATTCTGCAAGGCTCTCGATGTTGCGGACCGCAGGAAATTCGGTAAAGACCTGATGCAAGACCGCAAACTCATGAAGTAGGGTGTAGCTCATGGCGCGAAGGACGAAGCCTTCGCGCATCTTCTGGTCGAATCCATAACAATCGAGGAAGATGCGGAGAAGCCGCTTATCGCAATGCGCTAGTCCGATATGCAACGCGACGAGTTCGTAGATCGGGTCCCCGACCATAGCGTCACCAAAGTCGATGATCCCAGTTGACCGCCAGTGGTTTCCTGTGAAATCACCGAGCACATGATCCTCGTTCAAATCACAGTGCAGTAGCTGGGGACACACCAATTCGTCGACGAGCGTCTCAATTGGAGGAAGATACCCTTCGATCTGGTTCATAAGTCGCTCGGGCATCGCTCCCCACCGGCGATGATCGTCCATACAAGCTACACGTCGTTCATGCAGAAAGTGGAGGAACCTCTCCCAGGTGGGTGCCAAGAAGCCCGTGTCCTTCACGGGGATGGCGTGGAGGTGATGGACAAGGGCTCCAAGTGTCTCAACAAGCTCTGCTTTGTCCTCATACGACACGCGCTCCTTTACTGCCCCGAGACTTGTACCTGTGATCACTGTGCTGATGAGATACGGCCACCGCCATGCGACACTCCCCGGAAAGAGGTACCCATGGCCGAGCAAGGTCGGGGTAGGAAGCTGCGGGGGAGTGCCGAGCAGAGCATAGCAGTCCAGTTCCGTCTTGAAACTCTGGCAACCATGGAAGAGGTCTCCAAAGAACTTAACGACGTAGCGGTCGTCAAGAAGAAAGACGGGGAAGGTGCCGGGGAGACCGGCCTGAATGTGCTGGCAGCGCGTGAGGCGGTGGCGCACGCAGACGGTCTCGACATACGGCTGCCAGTAGGCTACATCAGTAAACCGCTTCCCGTAGTCTTGGATGGAGGAAAACCAGGGCTGTTCCATCAAGCTCTCGCGGTGTTGTGAAGCAGCATAGAAATGGGATATTCGGCGCGGTTCACATGAAACCTGGCAGATGGGTCATGGACTAGGGCCTCCTGCCCACTGCCAGGTTTCCTAAGAGGGTAAATGTGCGCCTTGGCTAGACCTGCTCGTGTGCGAGGTTGATCTCTTTGCCAGTCGCGCCGCTGGCCAGCACAGCCTCGAGCATCTCTTGCACGATCATGCCATGACGCAGCGGCGACTCGCAGGGAACGCCATCCAGGATACACTCCACGAAGTGTGTTGCCATGTGCTCCCAGGGGGTCGGGCCTTTGGGAAAGGTCACGGTGCTGTCGACCGGAGCGCCATTCAGCGTGCGGTAGATCGTGAGTGGATCCAGGCGCATGCCCGCCTCGGTACCGAAGAGCTCGATGACACGCTCATCCGGTTGGTGTGCCGCCCAGAAGGTCTCGATCTGAAGGCCGGCACCGTTCTCGAAACGGATAAAGCCGCCGGCATAATCATCCACGGCAAACTGCTCGGCCAGACCGGGCAAGGCAGGGCGCAAATCCCAATAGCCCTGGCCACGGGGACCAAACTTGGCACCGGCAGTGCCGATGACGGAGACAGGCTTGGGCATGCCCATCATCCACCATGCGGCATCCAGCGCGTGTACACCGATATCCCGGAAGACGCCACCGCCCGCTGAGATGAAGCCGGTATTCCAGCCAGGAATGCCCATCCGGCGCAGTGTTCGCGCCCGGGCATGGTAGACCTCGCCGAAGTCGCCGTCGGCGATCATCTGGCGGACATAGCGCGTGCTGGGAGCGTGGCGCGCTACCATGGCAATCATGTTCACGACGCCAGAAGCTTCGGCTGTGGCAACGAGTTCCTGCGCCGCAGGCAGTGAGTCGGCGAGCGGCTTGATGACCAGGACCGGCTTGCGGTTGCGAATCGCTTCGAGCGCAATTGGCACATGCATCTGGTTGGGTGTGCCGACGAAGACTGCATCGATCTCGGGATCGCGACAAAGCTCGAAATAGTCGGTGTAGTATTTGACCGGCCATTTGAGTTCTTTCGCGGCAAAGGAGTGCATCCGCTCTTCGACAAGATCGCACAAGGCCGTAACCTTGGCGCGCGGCGTGCCGGCAAAGCCGCCCGCCATGGACTGGCCAATGCCCAGTCCCACAATAGCTACACGTACCTGATCCATCACGAATGTCCTTTCTGCTTTGAACGGAATAGCGCTGTCACGGCTCATGGACGAGGCGTCGCTAGCTAGCTTACGTGTGTCCCTTTAAAATGGAAATAGACGGGCCTTGGCTTCCTCAGTAAGAGGACCGCCATATTCGCATGCCTCGAAGGCCTCGGCATACTGAACCGCGGAGCCACGCTCCTTGCCATAGCGCTCGATCAGCAGTGGGCGAAAGCGCTCGGCAACGTCGCCCATCCGCGAGCGCGTGCGCTCATCGAACCAAGTGTGACGCGCAGCAGGCTCGGCCGGCACCTGATCGAGGTACTGACCGTTGTAGGCTAGCCAGTCGAAGAATTGCGAGGCATGCTGTTCCATCATCGCGATCTTTTTGTCGAGCACAGCGGTAATGTCGATCACGACGTCCGGCGTGAAGGGATAGGGCTTCTGGAAGCGATCAATGACATACATCACGACCGGGTCGCGGCGCAGATGATCGACATGCGAGCGGACGTTGGGCACCGTCACCATATAGGCGGCGTCCTGGACGAGTTGGGAGGTGTAGCGGTGGTCGGGATGGTAGTCGTTGGGGCGGGGGGTCAGGACGAGATCCGGCTTAAAGTCGCGAATGATGCCAATGACTTCGCGCCGCCGATCAAGGGTAGGCATTAACTCGCCGTCATGGTTGTCGAGGACGAGCGACTCGCTGCCGATCACGGCGGCCGCTGCCTGGGCCTCGTCGCGTCGAATGCGAGCGAGTTGGGTACCGGCAAGCGTCTGGTGGCCGGCATCGCCGTTGGTGAGGGAGACAAAACGCACGCGGCCGCCGCGCGCTCGATAGAGCGCGGCAAGGCCCGCTGCTGTAGCCTCGCAGTCATCAGGGTGGGCACCAAAGACAAGAAGACTGGGGACGGGTGTTGGCATACTTTCCTCCGAGCTTCATGCAATGGTAACACATTGCTTATTCCCTTTGGATGCTGTGCTATACTCCGTCGCACGCAGGTGCCCCCCTTTTTACCATTGGCTTAGCGGTCAACTGCTATTGAGGTAGTTACCGTTGGGTCTGTGTTAGCAATGAGGAGGCGACTATGCCACCTGGCTCTTCCCCCGCCGGCCGTTCCGGTATTCGTGATAATCACCAACGTGGCACTGCCGCTCTATTCGCCAAACCTGAACCTGATCGAGCGCTTCTGGAAGTTTCTCAAGCGCAAGGTGGCACGTAACCGCTACCACGCCACCTTCACCGAGTTTCGTGCCGCCGTCCAGAAGGTCTTGAACAACCTCGCGGCCTATCGCGCGGAACTTGCCAGCCTGCTGACCGAACGCTGCCAACTCTTTACGACGCCCTGACCAAACCTCATTTCCGGTCACTATACAAAAAACCAAGATGATTACCCTATCCAGCTGTGACCGTTTGAGGGCCACGAAAGGAAAACGTGAAACCTGCTATTCTTGCGCCCTTACGTCACCGGTCTTTTCGCCTGCTTTTCGCGGGCCAGGTCGTCTCGGATCTGGGAGATTGGCTGGACTTCCTGGCGTTAATTGTACTCATAGTCTATCGATGGGACCTGGGCCCGAGCGCTCTTGCCGCGCTTTCGGTAGCAGTTGCATTGCCGTTTGCGGTTATCGCGCCGCTGTCAGGAGTCTGGGCCGACCGTCTGCCACGCAAGACTCTGATGGTCGCTGCGGATCTCTGCCGGGCGCTGGTCGTGCTCGGCCTTGTCTTTGCGCCGAATCTCTCTACCGTCCTCACGCTTGTCTTTGTCAGGGGCGTCTTCAGCACGTTCTTCGGGCCTGCGCGACAGGCGACGATTGCCTTGG
>JBBRHB010000203.1:0-8022 GCA_038223355.1 Chloroflexales bacterium | reverse complement strand
GTTGGGCGCGGCGTTGCCAGCCGTTCCAGAGTAACATACCGCAGGCTAGTAGCAGCATACCGATCACCAGCGCCTGTTCGCCGCGCTCGATGGCATGCAGCGCGGCCTGCGCTTGACCAGCATGACCAGCATCACCAAGCTGGCTAAAGGTCGTCCAGGCAACCGTCAACGTGGCCTGGGCGGCACTGATGTGTAGGGCGCGGAGTTGAGTTTGGGCCGTATCAAGTTGAGCTTCAGCATCCAAGCCGCGTTGGGCAAAGTCGGCATACTGGCTCGCAATCTGAGCCTGATCGGTCTGCCCTAAATCGCGGAACAAGGCGATGGCAGTCGCGGCGGAGTGCGCGGCAGACTCATAGTCACTATTGGCCAGCTCGCTTCGCGCTGCATTGGCGCTATCAACCGCAGCCTGACCGGCTCGAGCCTGCTTGATGAGAGCCGTGGCTGTGTCTGCATTCGAGGCAGTGGGATGGCCCGGAGCATCGACATGGGGCCTGAGCGTGGCAATCGCGCCGCTATAATCGCCACGGTTAATAGCCGTCGTGGCACCACTAAGATCGAGTGAAGGGGCCGGAGCGTTATGATAGCCACCAGCGACAAAGGCTGATAGCTGGTTTAGCCATTCAAGCTCCAGCTGGTTAGCCGAAATTTGGTAGGCGCCACGCAAGGCATCACGATAGTTATTGGTCCAGCGCATGGCCTGCACGAAGGTGCGGAACTTATCCATCCCATCACGATGGAGCAAGAAGGCGACAATTGTGTAGCTTTCGGGATATGCCAGTTGTGGATCGGCATAAACGACATTAGGTTGATTGAGATCGTTCCAGCTCAAAACTTGGTTGGTCTGCATAGCCTGAGTCATCAGGCGCATTTTGGTATCAAGCTGGGCCGCGGGATGTTCGGCATTTTGGGCGACGCCTTCCTGCCACATCGCGCTGAGCTTATTATCCGACAGGTCGGCGGCGACAATATGCGTCAGCTCATGACGCATATTATTCATAACCTCCTCTGGGCTTTGGTTGGTCGTTTGCGCCAAGTCAATACTAATCTCACGACGCCCGGTATGAGCGTGAGCAATAACACCCGGCATTGAGGCCGCCTGTGGGTTGACCTGGTCATACAATGCCTGGGTGGGATAGATGCGTAGCACGATCGGCGTGATCGCGCGATATCCCCACCAGACGCTGATCTCTTCGTAGAGGCTGTCAACGAATTGTGCATACTGATCAGCGGCAGCACTAGCTCCATCGGGATACAAAATCGAGAATCGGAGTGTACGCCGCTCGTTCCAATTGACGCTTTGCGCATGGATAGTCTGCGGCCTGACCAAAAGTCCGCAGATAAGCAGTAGGAGGAGCCAGCGCAAGGAGCGCACGGATTTCAGTACCTTTCCCGAAGCGGGCCGCGCTATGGCGCTACGTGCCCGCGCGTGTCAGTGCAGTGTACCCACTGTGGGGTGGGGAGTCAACCTGTGGGAGCAATGACTACTTTTTCGGTACTGGTGCTAGGTATTGCCCGGCAGCCCAGCCGGTGGTGTCGGCACTTTCTATCTTCCACCAATCCAGGCCATCAGCCTTTTGGGGTCCCTCCAAAATATGGACCTGCTTGCCGGGCCCAATGCGGCCGGGCGCAGCAGTATCTTTACCGGGTGCTTTATGGATGCGCAACGCAGCATCGTCGGTGCCTGTGATAACGGCAAAGCCGTTGGCCTTGAGGGCAGGTACCTCGGTCGGCGTCGTCGTTGGGACAGTGGTCGATGGCGGCAATGTCGGTCGCGGCGTGCGGCTGGGGCTGGGGGTGGGAGTGCGGCCAGCTAGACCTATGAGCAGCGAACCGCCGTGCTTCCACTGATCATAGCCAGCGATACCGCCGCCAAGCACCAGTATGATCGGTACCAGCCACAAGATGGCCCGCCCAATCTTGCCGATCACGGCTCTGCGGCGGGTACGCTTGCGTACCCGCACGACTTCATCGTATGCCAGACGGTAATCGTAGTAGTATTGGTAGAACGACTCGTCTAACGCATCGGCTTCGGCATCGTGCTTGCCACGCAAGTACATGTCGCTAGGCATGAAAATCCTCCTGCCGAATTGTAGCATAGCCACCGACCAGGACCGATGGCCGGTCGCCACAGGCTGAAGCGGTTCTTGACGCTGGTTGGTGAACAAGAGTACGATCCCTTAGAGGAGTTATTAAATGGCGAACGTTCGAATTTTACTGGTCGATGACCATGCCATGCTGCGCGACGGCGTGCGTATGATTTTAGAAGCACATCCGGGTTTCACCGTGGTTGGGACGGCCGATCATGGCCAAGCGGCGGTCGATCTGGCGCATGAACTCAAGCCTGATATCGCAGTGCTCGACGTTGCCATGCCGGGAATGAACGGTCTTGCGGCGACACGGGCGATCCGTGCAGAGGTGCCCGAGACGCAAGTGGTGATTCTGTCGATGTATGAGGGCGAGGAGTATCTCCGTGAAGCGTTGCAAGCAGGTGCCTCGGCATATATTCTGAAGCGGGCGGCGGCGAAAGAGCTGGTGAGTGCAATCCAGGCGGTGCAACGTGGCGAATCCTATCTTGATCCGGCGCTGACACGCACGCTGATTACTGACTATGTTCGACAAGTTGAGCGTCCGGATGCGACAGCGGATGTCCTGACCGAGCGTGAGTTGGAGGTTCTTACGCTCGTGGCCGAAGGCATGACGAACCGGCAAATTGCTCAGCAGCTGATGATCAGTATCAAAACAGTGCAAAGTCACCGGGCGAATGTGCTTGATAAACTTAATTTGCATGATCGTACCGAGCTGGTGCGGTACGCGATTCGGCGTGGCTTGATTACCGCGTAAGCTCGCGTTTTCAGTGCATTGTGCTACCATCCGCTACGGCCCTCCAGGAGTACAGCTTGACTCAGATCATTGGCACATTGCTCTCGATTTTTCTGCTGATCGGCGTTGGCCTGATCGTGCGTTGGCGCAATATCCTGCCACGCGAACAAACAGTTGCGGTCTTTAATGGGGCCGTCGTTAATCTTACGCTACCAGCAAGTGCTTTTCTCGGTCTAGCGCGCATTCCCCGTATCACCCGTGACCTGCTGGTGATTCCGATTATTGCTGTGGTGGTGATCGTACTGTCGGGACTGTTGGCAGCCCAACTCGCGCGCTCCCTACGGCTGCGCCGGCCGACGGCAGGTGCGATGGTGATTACCAGTATGTGTGGCTCGACGGGCTTTTTTGGTAGTCCCCTTTTTCAACAACTTCAGAAGGCCGATCCCAGCAAATATAATGGGATGGTCGGGATGGCCGCGTTGTATAGCGAGGTAGGTACACTCATCCCGCTGCTCACCCTTGTCGTCCTGGTGGCTAGTTATTATGGCGAAGGCCAGCGCTGGAGCATACGGCAGGCGGCGGTTGGGCTGTTCCGCTTCTTGCCGTTTGTGGCACTCCTGCTCGGCTTCTTGTTCTGGCCTGAAACGCATGCAAACAAAGTGCCACAGGTCATTAATGATATGTTGGGGTATATGCAAGCGGCGACGGTCATGCTGACGATGGTCGCGTTGGGTATGACAATCACGATCCGCGACTTCTCACAATATCTGCGCTCGGTGCTTTCAGTCAATCTGATCAAGCTCTTGTTTGCGCCTGCGCTGGCGCTGATCCTGGTGCGTCTGTTTGGCCTCCAGCCAAACGCCAGTTTTGTGGTCGTGATCGAGTCGGCGATCCCGGCGATTTTGCTTGCAATTGCCTATAGCGGCCAATACAAGCTCGATGTCGAGTTTGCCAGCACAGCCGTCTTTGCCACCTTTTTCTTCTCGCTGCTGACGCTGCCAATTTGGGCATACATCGCACGATTTTGAAGATGGGCGGCATGGGACGATGACGTTAGCGACCACGTACCTTTTTTATGCCGCGGCCAATGCCGATGACTAAGCCGACACCGCCGATTACGGCACCTCCGATTAGGCCAATAATCCCGCCCGTGGCAGCGGCGGCAATGCGTTGCGTTTTGAGAGCGGCAACTTCTTGATCGCGCGACAAATGTCCTGCTGTATAGGCCGTCGAGACCATAACGGCAGCGGGCTTGCTAATCGGCGTATCCTGCTTGCGGTCCGGCACCGGCTTGAGCGAGCCTTGCAAGTTTGCATAGGCATAGGTGAACTCGCCGCCAAAAAACAAAATCTGCGAGGAGTAATAGATATACAGCAAGAAAGCTAACACACCGCCGATGATGCCATACGCGGGGTTGCTGCCTCCGACCGTGCGGAAATAGAATGACAGAATGATTTGGCCGACCGTCCACAGGATCGCAGTAAAAATAGCGCCCGACCAGACATCGCCCCAAGCAACCTCAGTATCGGGCAAGAATTTGAAGAGTAGGGCAAAGATCAACGTTGTTAGTCCGAGGGAGACTAGTTGCGAAATGACGACCCACAATGGGCCGAGCGGTAAGAATTTGGCTAGAGTCGTAAGGATAGACGTCAAGATCGTTGAGACCAACAACAAGAATGCTACTCCCAGTACTAAGCTAAAGGACAAGAATTTGGCCTTAATGAAGCCAGAGATGCCCTTGCCCTGTGCCTCACTCGGCACCTTCCAGATAATATTAAAGGCGGCATCCAACTCGGCGAACACACCGGAAGCCGTAAACAGCAGAACGACAAAACCAATGATCGAGCTCAATAAGCCCTTTTTAGCAGTGTCTTCGGAGGCATTTGTAAGTCCCTGAGCCAATGTTTGTTGGAAGCTGGCATCACTCTGTGCACTGGTCTGACCGCTCGACGAGTTGCTTTTGCTGCTGATCGACTGTGTAACACTATTAATCAGGCGGGCCCGAGTCTCTTTTCCCGACGATGTACGGGATAGAATAAAGCTCCCCACGGCAACAACGACCAACAACAAGGGAAAGAGCGACGTCATTGTATAGTAGGCCACCGACGCGCCTAAGCGCAGACAATTGTCGGTGGACCAATAGCTTGCCGCCTGCTTTAACACGTTGATATATTTGTTCATCAATTACTTCCTTGCTGTGCACGATCATTGAATGGCTAGTGGCCCAAGAGCAACCTGTATGCCAGCGGAAAAGCTATTTGTCGTTCTTGATACTTGCACTGAGCCACAGGTTAAAGTTGTGCTCAGTGGTAGGGAGATCGCTGCCGAGAACGGCCTGCATATTGAGCGGTGTCAGGTGCCGAGCAAGTTCACTCAAGGCCGCGTTGCGCTCAGTGGCACCGGTCGTAGGGGCGAGCGCTCCTTGAATGTCTGTTAGGGGCGTGGCGCTGAACGAGTCATACAGTGCGAGAAAGCGCTCCATGCCATAGACCTCAATCAGGTACTTTGCGAGATAGGCAGCATAGCCGTATTGAACCAAGGTTTGTTCACTGTCATCACTTTGGCCAAAGGCGGTCACGGCCGAAAAGTCCTCCAGCTTTAGCCCCTCAGGATGAGTCTGAAGCCAAGTGGTGAGGGTTGCGTGCGGGAAATCTGCCGAGACATCCATCGCGGCGCCTTCGACCAGCCAAGCCGGCACAAACGGCATGGTGGTGGGTGCCAGGACTAGATGTGTGAACTCATGGGTAATCGTTTGCTCACGATTTTGGCTTTGTGGATGCTGGAAGGCGGCACCATTCAGAAAGAAGGCTTGATTGGTGATGGACACGCCTGTTGCACTGATCTGGTAACGAGACAGGGCTGCGCCGGCAAAACGAGCGCCCGAGCGCCCGGTGAGCTTGGTAAACTCTTCTGACGTAGACGTTACGAACATGACGTTGACTGCTTTGGCCCTACTAGGCAGCGCTTGTTCAACTTGCTCGAAGGAGCGACGCGCCTCTTCAGCGAGCGCCGGCAGATCGGGACGAGCCGTGGGCCGGAAGAAGATCCAAAAAGGACCAACGCGCTCGGCCACAGTCGGTGCATAGCTCCAAAAAGGTAGGTCGCCCGCCACAGCGGTGACATGCCACGCCGTATCGTGCCGAAAGCTCAACTGCAGATCGTTAACGAATACATTGGTCGGATCGACATCCTTGATCGTGTAGTGGAGCGTGACCGGTAGAGCGTTGAAGGAAGCAAGGTCACCATTAGTACTGCTGCTAGTACTGCTGCTCTCCAGTGTGCTGGCCAGGGTCCATTGGACGTCCTGCAGTGGCAGTTGCGTGATCTGATCGAAAGCGGCACTTTGGCTTTGCTGTAACTCAGCTCCCCATACCGTGAGGTAGGCAACGCGATCACGCTCTGTTAAAGCGCGACTAGCCTGATCGAGTAGCTGCTGAAGATCGCTCTGGGCCTGAACTGCGGCGTCAGGGCCTGCGGGTGGGGCCGAGGGGTTAGGGGTCGGGTGTGGGCTGGCCGACGGAGGCAGGTCAGGGGCGGCTGCGACGGCGGGCGTGTCGTCGGCATGCAGAGGTAGACGAAGCAACGGGAAGTCGGGCACTCGCAACAGCACAACGTCGCCAGCAGCCGGGCGTGGGAAACGGAGGAGCACCTTATTACCCACAGCTTGACCCGTCGCCAACGGACCCGTCAGGCTTTCAGCATGGAGTTGGCTCCAGCGACCATCAAGTAGCGCAACATCGCGGGGTAGCAACGGTTGATGGGCAGCAACATTGCCTCGATCAAGTAGGCTTACTTCAATCGTCAACGTGGTGGTGGTGACGGTGGCGGCGTTGAGCCGTAACACGCGACCCGGTGGTTGCCGGGCGGCCACTTCCCAGGCGAAACGGTAAAGTCCGGGCGCGGGGGGAGGGGGCTCGGGTGCTTCGTGCAGTGGTAACGTAAAGCGGATGGGGATATTGGGAAAGCCAGGAACGACGAAGCTGAAGTGATCATCGGGAAGCGCGGGAAAGCTGAGGGTGCCATTATTCGCTCCGTTAACGAGCCAGGTGCCGGGCGGCGCGATGCCTTGCATCAAGCTGGGGCTGATCGAAGTGGGCGTGGTCGTCGTCGTGCCGGTCAGGTGGGCTTGACTCAGTGGAGCACCGCTAACGAAGGCAAGATCACTCGTTCCGTTGTTATAAAAAGCGAGGTGGAGCACAATGGCAATGGCAGTACGTTCGACGTAGCGCACATGCAGGTCAACACCGGCCAATTGTGTGGAGCGAACCAGACTATCGACCGCAAAGAAACCAAGTGGCTGTGCCTGCGTCGGGGCAATGACCGTTGTTGACAGACGACTAGTCTGGGCAGAGCCGGTCCCGCAACTCGTTAGGAGGAGCAGTAGCGCCAATAGAAGCGACGTGAGGCCATAGTGGCGCAGTGGGTAGATGGGCATACGTCTCATTATAAGTGTATCGAGATTGCAAGGCCAGTCATGCGGAATCAGGCGGCGGATTGCACCTGGATCGGTTCATACACTGATCACCTGACCATTCATGGGTCCTACACCGCCTAAGGAATCGGGCGATGGCCCGATGGTGAGTTTTCGAGGCGCAAGTATACTACCGACGTAGCAACTTCGTGTTGCCAGCAAGAACCGAGACGAATGGTGCGGGGCCAGACGTCTCGGTTTTGTTTTGTGTGTCTTGAACCCTCGTACCACTATTCTGGGACGTAAATCCCTAGCACAAAGGTGTTGCCCGGGGCAAAGTTTTGTGCTCCCCCATAACTCATCTCGCCCCCGTTGTAAAAATGCCCATCACCATTGGCAACCGCAATATCGCCTGCGGTTGGGTTGTGGGTCCCCGGCGTCCCTGCTCGAACCACAACAATTGCCCCGGCAGGAGCTGCATACACATCGGTTAGTGCGAGACGTTGGAGTCCAAGGCGAGCCGCATGCCCGTTAAGGTTCAGATAGTCGGCAAACTGGTGGGCCTCGTGCCAGTAGGGCGCTGGAATGGCCATCTCGAAGCCACCAGCCAGTATCCCGCCATACCCGACCCGTTCAAGGTAGGTCCCGACGTGTGTGTAACAAAGACCATCGGGCTGCTTGCCAACCGAATCCGCTTTGGCCACAGCCAGGAGGCGTCGCATGGACTGCTGTCCGGATGGCGAAATCGAGAGCGCAGTTGGGTGCGCCAGGTAGGTGATATGGTATGGATT
>JBBRHB010000202.1:0-8023 GCA_038223355.1 Chloroflexales bacterium | reverse complement strand
GCACTCGGGTACATGTATTGACCCACTTCGGAATTATGCTTAGGAATGGCCGAGTAGAGCGGCCCCTAGATCACCACAGGTGAAGTCCCAACGGCTTGTTACCTGCCATAGGTAGTGAGTTATGCGGAACTGCCGTCATTGTAGCGGGCGAAAGACAAGGAGTCAAGGTCAATTGTTGTCCGATTAAATAACGATGGTAATAGTCATTTTGGCACCTCTGGGAGCCACACATACCGCCGTGCAATTTTAATAAATTCTTTACACAACGCCACAGTTTTTCGGTCGTTTGCTCATGAACTTCTCACTCATTTGTGGTACAATCCATACGGGATACCCTTTGTGGGCGTCATCCTTAGTCACGAAATCAACGTTGGCTCTCCGAGTTCCCGATGAGGCTACTTGGAGGATAAACAACATCCCGTTCACGTTCTTGTCTACGTTTTTAATAAGGTGGAGCGAGATTTCAGCTTTCTCTTACGAAAGCCAGCGGCGGCGCTTCGGAAGTCTCTCTACCGAACATGGAAGTCTCTCTGCCTAACACAATGAAGTTCTCAAACCTAACAATGATGTATGGTCGGCTACGATAGTTTGTGCGACACGCTTGGTCTTGTTTAGGAGCATGAAATGCAAACGTTCCAACTTGTTGGCCTGACCTTACCTGGGTGGACTGATCCGTCTATTCCCATCGCAGCTAGCCGGGCTGGAGGTGTGGGTGTGCTAAATCTGGAAGGCACGCACGATCTCGTCTCGGCGCAGCGAGCCATAGGTCAACTGCTCCACTATACGGACAGTCGAATTGGTATTCGCCTGGCCGGTCTAACGCAGCAGCTTCTGGACGAGATACTCGCTGATCTTCCGGGGCCAATAAAGCTCGTTATCTTGACCCCGACCGCGGCAGAAGCTCTAGCTGAGCAGGTTGCCATGCTGCATGAGCAAGGTCGCAGTATCTGGCTTGAAGTTACGGACATAGCGCAGGCACGCCTGGCAGTAGCATTGGGCGTTGATGGGCTGATCGCCAAGGGGCATGAGGCGGCCGGTTCGGTTGGTGATGAAACAACCTTCATTCTGCTCCAGCGTCTGCTGTCAGAGCTTCACCTGCCGGTCTGGGCGCAGGGGGGCATTGGGCTGCATACAGCAGCGGCCTGCTTCGCAGCAGGCGCAGCAGGTGTTGTCCTTGATGCCCAACTGGCTCTCACACACGAGTCGCAACTACCGGAGGCTGTAAAAGCGGCGATTACTGCTATGGATGGGAGCGAGACGATCTGCCTTGGAGCAGATTTACGGCTCCCGTACCGCGTTTATGGCCGACGTGGCTCGGCCGCGATTGAGCGGCTGCAAGCAATGGAGGTCGCGTGGGGCAATAGTGCGCAGTCACGCGCCACGATTGAACAGGAGTGGCAGGCGGCCCTTGCCGCCAACATCGGTTGGTCGAATGCGCAGGAGCAGATCTGGCCGATAGGTCAGGATGCAACGTTCGCTGCGGCGATGGCGCATGACTTCCGGACCGTGGGCGGGGTCTTCACAGCGATCCAGGAAGCAGTCGGTGACCACATCGCCACGGCCCAGCGCTTGCGGCCCCTTGATACAGATGCCCCAATGGCGCAGTCGCATCGCACGCACTATCCAATCGTCCAAGGACCTATGACGCGGGTCAGTGATACATCCGGTTTCGCGCTGAGCGTGGCGGAAGGGGGAGGGTTACCTTTCCTGGCGCTCGCCCTGATGCGCGCAGCGGAAGTCGATGCGCTGCTAGCGGAAACGCGGACGTTGCTGGGCGACCGGGCATGGGGCGTTGGCATCCTCGGCTTCGTTCCCGCCCAACTGCGGCAGGAGCAGATGGAGGTCATTCGCAAATACCGACCACCCTTTGCATTAATTGCCGGTGGCCGTCCGGATCAGGCGCATGTCTTGGAGCAAGATGGGATTCCCTCGTACTTACACGTGCCCTCACCTGGCTTACTCCGTTTGTTTTTAAAGGATGGCACTCGACGCTTCATATTCGAAGGGCGGGAGTGCGGTGGACACGTTGGACCACGCAGTAGCTTCGTGTTGTGGAACACGATGATCGACGTCTTACTGCAAGACGTCCCGGCCAGCGAAGCAGGGAAGTGCCACATCCTGTTTGCCGGCGGCATCCACGATGCCATGTCGGCATCAATGGTTGCGACCTTGGCGGCACCACTAACCGAGCGCGGGATGAAAATTGGCGTGCTTATGGGTACCTCCTACCTCTTTACAGAAGAGGCGGTGGCAGCCGGCGCAATCATGCAGGGCTTCCAAGACGAGGCTGTGCGCTGCCAGCAGACAGCACTGCTCGAAACAGGGCCTGGCCATGCCACCCGCTGTGCCGAGACGGCCTTTGTCGATCTATTCCGTCAGGAAAAACAGCGCCTTGTGGCGGCCGGCGAATCGAGCGAAGAACTGCGTTCTGTGCTCGAGGATCTGAATTTAGGGCGACTCCGGATCGCATCCAAGGGCATCAACCGCAACCCCGACTTCGCACAAGATCCGCAGGCCCCGAAGTTCATCGCCGTCACGGACGAGGAACAGCGGCACGAGGGTATGTATATGATCGGGCAGGTTGCAGGGCTGCGCACTCAGGTTTGCACGGTTGAGGAGTTGCATCACGAGGTTTCAGTCGGCGGCACGGAGCGACTCGCCGCTCTAGTGGGCAGCCCAGCCGAGGTCATCGAGGAACGGCCCTGTGATGTAGCAGTGATCGGGATGAGCTGCATCTTACCCCAAGCAGCCGACCTGCGGAGCTATTGGGAGAATATCCTTAATAAGGTCGATGCCATTAGGGAGGTTCCGGCAGATCGTTGGGGCTGGAAGCGGCACTACGACCCTGATCGCAAAGCGCGGGACAAAGTCTACTCGCGGTGGGGCGGTTTCCTTGATGATGTCGCCTTTGACCCGACCAAATATGGTATTCCGCCGAATGCGTTGCGCTCGATCGAGCCGATCCAGTTGCTGGTCTTAGAAGCGGTACGCAATGCCTTGGGAGATGCCGGCTACGAGTCGCGTCCGTTCCCCCGCGAGCGTACTTCTGTCATTCTCGGGGCAGGCGGCGGCGCGGGAGCGCTTGCCGAAGAATACTCGATGCGCGCTGGTCTCCCAGAACTGATCGACGAGGTGCCTGAAGAGATTCTTTCTCAGCTCCCGGAGTGGACCGAAGACTCGTTTCCGGGGATCTTGCTTAACGTCATCGCCGGTCGCGTGGCTAACCGTTTCGACTTCGGCGGTGTAAACTATACCGTCGATGCCGCCTGTGCCTCGTCGCTCGCGGCGACGTACCTTGCCGCGCGGGAACTCGAAACCGGCACCAGCGACATTGTGATCGCTGGTGGTGTCGACAACGTACAAAATCCCTTCGGTTTCTTGTGCTTCAGCAAAACTCAGGCGCTCTCGCCGCGCGGCCACTGTCGCACCTTCGATGACAGTGCTGACGGCATCGCCATTAGTGAAGGTGTGACGATCATCGTGCTCAAGCGGCTGGCCGATGCAGAGCGCGATGGCGACCGGATCTATGCTGTGATTAAAGCGGTGGCAGGCTCAAGCGATGGGCGCGACCGTAGCCTGACAGCTCCACGGCCGGAAGGGCAGATGCTGGCGATGGAGCGGGCCTATGCTAAGGCGGGTATATCGCCGGCAACAGTAACGCTGATCGAGGCGCATGGGACCGGCACAGCGGTCGGTGACCAGTCCGAGCTAGAAACGCTTAATCGCGTTTTTACTGCTGCAGGGGCAGATCGGCAGAGCTGCGCCGTTGGATCGGTTAAATCGATGATTGGCCACACCAAGTGTGCCGCAGGGACGGCCGGGCTAATGAAGGTAGCATTGGCCTTGCACCACAAGATCCTGCCAGCCACTCTGGGTGTCGACAAGCCCAATACGAAGGCTGGATTTGGAGAAAATCCGTTTTATGTCAATACAGAGACCCGCCCCTGGCTTAATGCAGTCGCGGGTCACCCACGCCGCGGTGGTGTGAGTGCTTTTGGCTTTGGTGGAACCAATTTCCACGCCATCCTGGAGGAATACACCGGTAACTTTCTCCCAGCACCGCCGGCCAGCGAGCACTGGGCCAGTGAACTCTTCTTGTGGTCCGCGCCATCGCGTAGCCAACTGGCGACGACGATTGCATCCCTAGAGCAGGCATTGACTAAAGGAGCGCAGCCCGAACTCCAAGATCTCGCATACGCCTTGTACGACGCGTATAGCTTACAGCGCGGAGCAGCCAATTTACGCTTGGCAATTGTGGCCACAACCTTGGACGACCTGCGGTCCAAGCTTGCCACAGCGCACCAAGCACTGGACAAAAGCGAGCCGCTCAACCTGCAGGACCCCCGTGGCATCTATTGCACCGAGGCACCTTTGGCTGCTGAGGGCAAGGTCGCATTTTTGTTCCCCGGGCAGGGCTCACAGTATCCGAATATGCTGCGTGACCTAGCGTTGGCGTTCCCAGAAGTTCGCGAAACATTCGAGCGTGCTGATCACGCGCTCTTCAGTCGCTTCGGGCGGCCATTGAGCCAGTACATCTTTCCGGTGCCTGCTTTCACCCCGGCGGAAGAACAAGCGCAACAGGAGCATTTGACCACGACCAACGTAGCGCAGCCGGCACTCGGTGCTGCTGACATGGCAATGGTGCGGATCCTCGAAGCACTCGGCCTCCGCCCTGAACTGGTGGCCGGCCACAGTTATGGCGAGTATGTAGCGTTGTGTGCCGCAGGGGCCATGGACGAAGAAACACTCGCCAGCTTATCGGAAGCACGCGGCCGGAGCATTATCGACGCCGCGCAAGACGACCTCGGAACCATGGCAGCAGTGCAAGCGGATCCCGCAACGACGGCAGGCCTTATCGAAGGCATCGCAGACGTCTGGGTCGCAAATCTGAACTCGCCTAAGCAGACAATGATCTCCGGCACGCGAGCGGCAGTAGAAGTGGCGATCGAACGGCTGAAGGCTGCGAAGGTCGGCGCCAAGCAGATCGCCGTCGCCTGTGCCTTCCACTCGCCAATTGTTGCCCCGGCTCAAGCACGGCTAGCAGAGGCACTGGCAAGCGCGCGGCTCACGGCGCCACAGATCGAGGTGTATTCCAATACCACGGCGACGCCGTACCCGCATACGCCCGAGGCTATCACTGCAGTTTTGGCAGAGCATCTGGTCGAGCCCGTGCGCTTTACGGATGAAATCGAGGCGATGTATACGGATGGTGCACGGCTCTTCGTTGAAGTAGGGCCGCGCAACGTTCTCAGTGGTCTGGTGCGCCAGATCCTTGATGGGCGCGCCCATCTGGCTGTGGCTACTGATGTGGCGGGACGTTCTAGTCTAACGCAGCTGTTACACGCGCTGGCACAACTGGCAGCGCAAGGTGTCCCGCTGGACCTCAAACGGCTCTTCAGGGGCCGCACGACACGTACCAAGCTCAACGTCGCGCGCCTCGTTGAAGAGACGGCAGCTAAACCGCTCGCACCGACGACTTGGTTTGTCAACGGCGGTCACTCGCGGCCTATGCACGAACCGAAGGGTCCAATTCACGATCCAGTGAAGCTCGTGCCAGCGGCGCGAGCCACGGCTATGACCTCCGTCGTGTCGCCGGCACCCCTGCCAGCGAACCGTAGTGACGGCGGCATGCCGGCGACGAACGGGCACGGCCTGCTACCTGCCAAAGGGCCCGCAGCGGGCACGAATGATCGTAGTGCGGCTCCAGTAGTGGCTGCGCCGGCTGCAGTCAGTGCCACCGCTCTAGCGTCACAGCAGCAGATAACCAATTCCGCCGGCACTGTGATGGTAGCACCAGCATCCCAACCAGCTGCGGCGGTAGGCAGCACGCAGCTGCCGACTGCAACCGGGCCGGTGATGGTTCAATTTCAGGGCCTCATGAACCGCTTTCTGGAAACGCAGCGTAACGTGATGTTGACTTATCTGCAGGGAACAGCTACGCCTCAGCAGGGTACTGCTCCACTGCCACCAAGCGCTCCGGTGGTGCCACGCGCGCAGCCGGTGGCTCAAGTCGCGTTCCAGCCGCCGGCTCAGATAGCTGCGGCAGATCCAGTAGCGGTAGTGGAGTCGGCAAGCCCACCCCAGCTCGTTATGGCTGCTCCGGCAGCAGAGTTTGCTCCCGAGGTATCCATTAAGCCACAAGCGCTGCCGCAACCGGTAGTCGCTGCCACATACGTTGCGGCCCCACTGCCAAAGATCGCCGAGGCTACAAACGACGGGGTGGACCGGGGCAAGCTGACGGATCTGCTACTCGCTATCGTTGCAGAGCGCACCGGTTATCCGGCCGAAATGTTAGAGCTAGATTTGGACCTGGAGGCCAGCCTCGGCATCGACTCAATCAAACGGGTGGAGATCTTGGGGCAACTGCGGCAGGCGCTGACGGCGCTTGGCAAGGATGAGCAAGAGCTGCCCATGGATCGGCTCTCGAGCCTCAAGACGCTACGCGCGATTATTGATATGGTTGGTAACAGCTCGCCAACAACTGGGGACGGCGCATCTGGCCAGATGGAACTAGCAGCTACAAACGTTACCGGTCGAGCCGAGCATCCAACCCCTGTCAGCGAGACATCGGGCGCGGCTACACCCGGCATGGTTATTGACCGCTTCACGGTGCGAGCGGTTGAGCGCTGGCTGCCCAGGGAGCGGAAAGCGCTAGCACCCGGCCGCGTCGTACTTATCACGGATGATGAAACCGGCGTGGCACAAGAGGTTGCACATCTCCTGCAGCAAGCAGGCCATCCGGTCGCACTGCTGCGTAATTCGACGGAACAAGAGCCTGCTTCATCCGGCGTCTACGCCATCGATTTCCAATCAGCGCAAGCAATTAGCGAGGTGGTGCAGCGCATTCGGAGCGAACATGGCCCACTTACGGCGCTGATCCATCTTATTCCACTACGGCCTCAGATACCATTTGCGGCGCTAAGCTTCGGCGATTGGCAGAACCGGCTGGCCATTGAGGTGCGAAGCCTCTTTCTCCTGGCGAAAGCGGTGCGCGAGGATCTCGAGGCAGCGGCGGAGGCTGGAGGCGCAACGCTGCTCGGCGTTGGCGGGATGGGTGGCACGTGGGGCTCGGACGTCCATACAACCGATCAGGGGGCCTTTCCCGGGGCCGGTGCCGTAGCAGGATTACTGAAAACGCTGGCCATTGAATGGCCAACGGTGCGAACGAAGGCCGTTGATCTCCATAGGACTGAAGGGCCGACGGCCTTGGCCGAACACGTGCTAGCTGAGTTGATGGCCGGCGATGGAGAGACTGAGGTCGGCTGGCGCGGCACACAGCGTGTTGTGCTAACGCCAGTCTTGAGTAAGCTCCCAGCAGCCTTAACGTGCGAGATCAAGGAGGATTGGGTGGTGTTGATCACGGGCGGTGCCCGTGGCATTACCGCCGATGTCGCCTTGGAGCTTGCTGAGCACTACCGGCCGACGCTCGTGCTGGCGGGTCGAAGCCCGCTGCCGTCACCGACTGAAGAGATCGATACCTTTGGCCTAACCACACCACAGGAGCTTAAGGCAGCATTAATCGCACGCTTACGAGCACAGGGTCATGCTGCAACTCCAGGGATTGTGGAAAAAGCGTATCATCAGCTGTTGAACGAGCGAGCGATCCGCGAAAATATACGGGCGCTTGAGCAGGCCGGTGCACGGGTGCATTACCAAACGGTTGATGTCCGCGATGAGGCTGCCTTCGGTAACCTCATTGATGAAATTTACCACTCCTTTGGCCGCCTCGACGGGGTCATACATGGTGCAGGCATTATTGAAGACAAGCTGATCAAGGACAAGGCTATCGAGTCTTTTGATCGCGTCTTGGCCACCAAGGCCGAAAGCGCCTTTACGTTGAGCCGACGTCTACGGCCCGAAGGACTGCAGTTCCTGGTCTTCTTCTCCTCGGTCTCGGGTCGTTTTGGCAACCGGGGGCAGGCTGACTACGCCGCTGCCAACGAGGTGCTCAACAAACTCGCCATTTACCTTGACCAACGCTGGGCTGCCCACGTGGTGGCGATTAACTGGGGGCCGTGGGAGA
>JBBRHB010000201.1:0-8140 GCA_038223355.1 Chloroflexales bacterium | reverse complement strand
CATTGTGGACCGAGGGCTCGCCTTCAGAGCGCCTAAGCTTACTTCCTGCTGCCCAAGAGTACATACTCGATCAGGAGGATGGCGCTGCTCGCCTCAATCAAGCCGTAACCGAACTCTCAAAGGCCCTCGCCCTCGCTATGCCCGCCGAAGAGGCGCTGCAAATCCGAGAAGATGTTGCTTTCTTTCAAGCTGTCAGAACCGCCCTCATCAAAACGACGGCCAGCAATCGCCCCGTTTCGGATGAACGGCTTAACCATGCTGTGCGTCAACTCGTCTCAAACGCGATTGCCCCCGAGCAAGTCATCGACATATTTGCTGCCGCAGGCCTTCCCAAGCCGGACATCTCGATCCTCTCGGATGACTTTTTAGCTGAGGTGCAGGGCATGCCGCAGCGTAACCTTGCGGTCGAGTTACTACGCAAGCTCCTCAACGACGAGATCCAATCCCGCTCACGCACGAGTCTCGTTCAATCGCGCGTCTTCTCCGAGATGCTGGCCCGCTCAATTCATGCCTATCAAAACCGGGCTGTGGAAACTGCCCAGGTCATCGCAGAGTTGATCGAACTTGCCCGGGAGCTACGCGAGGCAGAGCGGCGAGGCGAGGAGACCGGCCTATCGACAGAGGAACTGGCCTTCTATGATGCACTAGAGGTCAACGACAGCGCAGTATCAGTACTCGGGGACGAGACCCTGAAAACCATTGCCCGCGAACTCGTGGAAACGATCCGTCGTAATGTTGCTATTGACTGGACTGTACGCGAGTCGGTCCGCGCCAAGATGCGCGTCATGGTGAAACGAATCCTGCGCAAATATGGCTATCCGCCCGATAAACAAGAGCAAGCCACTCATACCGTTCTAGAGCAGGCCGAACTCCTAAGCGAAGCATGGGCCGTGTGAGCAGCATGCCAGCGGAGGCAGAGTCCATTATCAGTGTTTTATGTTCTTGGCAAAACGGTATGCATTCAACGAGCGTGACTGTGTTGGTAGCGAACAATAATGATCAATCATTTTGTCACGCTGGCCTTAGCCGAAAAGGTTGCTGCACTTACCACGGAGAACTACTTGGCTGCTCGATCACAACGCGGCGACGTCGCAAAAATCCGCTCTGCGCTGGCCAAGGTAGCCGACGACCGCCGGACGAGCGGGATGAAGTATAGTCTCGTCCTTCTCGCCAACCAGTCTAGCGCATCACAGACTTGATATGTACGGCAGAATACCGTACAATTATGCATTCAACATTGTATAGTACGAGGAACGAGCTATGGCCCGGCGAACACAAGCAATGGCACACACTTCCACCAAACGAGAACGCCTCGAAGTCCGCATCAGCCCCGAGCAAAAGGAGCTGCTTCAGTATGCTGCGGCCTTGCAAGGCCGCAGCTTGTCTGATTTTGTGACCGAAAGTGTGCAGCGAGCGGTGGAAGAAGCCGTTCGTGAGCATGCTGTTATCACACTGACAGCTCGTGACAGCGCGACCTTCGCCGAGGCAATCCTTAATCCGCCTGTGCCGAGTGAACAGCTACGTGCTGCAGCTGCCGACTATCTCCGCGAGGTAGAGGAGCGCTAAACCGTCGTGACTGCCAACTATATAGTTGAGCCGCTCGGTGCGATGCATGACCGTGCGGTTTTTACATGTGGCGTGGAACCACTTGATCGCTATCTCTACCAGCAAGCTGGCCAGGATATCGCTCGCCATGCTGCTGCTGTCTATATACTCAGATCAAATGATGCGTCTGCAATCGCTGGCTATTACACACTTAGTGCATCGTCCATCGAACCACGTGCTCTGCCGGCCGAGGTGACCAAACGCCTCCCCCGCTATCCCACCCTACCGGCCATCCTCATTGGTCGTCTAGCCGTTGACCAGCACTATCGTGGCCAGAGCCTCGGCAAGCGACTTTTAATGAGTGTGCTCCATCGCAGCCTACAAATATCCCGGGATCTGGGCGCGGTTGCCGTGATCGTTGATGCCAAGGACGACGCAGCCTGTCAATTCTATGAACACTATCACTTTCGGCAGTTCATAGATCAGCCGCAGCATCTCTTCCTCCCCATGAAGACGATTGCACAGTTGTTTCCCTAACTTCCCTCATCCTTCCGTAACCAAACCGTCATCTCCCAACTAGCTCAAATCAGCACTAATGTGCTATACTTTACCCCTGTCATCACCCGTATGCAAGCGCAACGAGGCCCAACGTCCTCCGCGCTTACCCGCCAGTTTCGCACCTTAACATCGTTATCATCAGATTCCGTTGTTAATCCATTGATAATCTATTGTTCATAAAAGCTGTTTTTTCCGCATTGCAAAGCTATAATCACTACTTTGAATGTCGCAGAAAAAAAGTGCATTGATAATTAATCCGGCTGACCTTGCGGGACGAGTTACGCTAGCAGCTTCCGCAACGCCCTGCTACTAATCGCTGATGCCCGCGCTCTGCCGCCGGAGCTTGCGGGCTTAGCCACGGCGATCACTATATCCAGGCGGCCTTGCCCTCGCCAGCAAGGTCACCTACGCGCTGTCACCATCCGCCACCCGCCGTTCGCCCCAGCGATTCCACGAGGTCACCTTGCGACCCGGCACGCGGTCCGCCGGCTTGAAACCGGCACCTGTAACATATGCGATGGGCAGCAAGGCCGCCTGCGTCACCGTCTCAGGAATACCCAGGATCTTGGCCGCCTCCTGCTCATAACGCAGATGCAGCGTTGTCCAGGCCGATCCCAGCCCGCGAGCGCGTAATGCCAGCATCAGGGACCAGGCCGCCGGTAAAATCGAGCCATACAGCCCTGCCTGCGCCATCGCACCCGCGTTCTCGACCCGTCCCTCGATGCACGGCAGCAGCAGCACCGGCACCTCCTGCATATGGTTCGCCAGGTAGACCGACGACTCGGCCACCCGTGCCTGTTGCGCTCCGCGTGTGTCACCTGCCTCCGGTGCAGCTTGCCGAGAGAACGTTCTGGCATACAGCATGAACGACTCGCGGTAGAGCGCCGCGATCTTTGCGCGGGTCTCCGCCTCGGTCACGACCACGAAATGCCAGCCCTGCGAATTCGAACCCGTCGGTGCCTGCAGCGCGATATCAATACAGCGCTCGATCACTTCCGGCTTGACCGGTCGTGTCAGATCAAGTCGTTTACGCACCGAGCGTGTCGTCATCAACAGGTCGTCAACAGTTGCGAGATCCATCATGTCAATCCCTTCTATCTAGCCCCGGCGGCCTGCAAGCCAAACGCCGCATCGCGTCCATCATACCGCGCCTCACTCCTTGCGGTACACCGTTTGGCGCTGAAAGATCGACGTGCGGAGCCCGAGTGGCGTCCCGCAACTCTCGCACATGCCGTTGATCACCCCGACCGTCTCGGTCGGCCCGTCGCCGCGCTCGATCACCACCCACGTACAGGTGGGGCAACGCGTGGCCTGGTGCGGCTCAGGTCCATACACGAAGTGCAGGCCACCCTCCCGCGCCGCAGCCACCGCCGCCACTGTGTCCGACTGTCTATCAGCCGGCAGTAGGAGATGCAATGGCGTCAACGTTCCAAGCGTGCCTGCCACCCATGTCCCGAGCGCCCTTAAATCCTCCGGTGCATCGTTAATGCCCGTTTGCAGCGTCAGCGTCACCTCGATATGCGTATTCCACGTCGTCCGCAGCTTAGCTGCCGCCGCCAGCACGCCCCGCCAGTTGCTGCCCATGCCGCCCAGCTCGCGATATGCCCCATCGCTAAAGCCCAGCAGATCGAGCCGCAGCCCATCCAGGTACGGCCCCACCGCCAGCAGCGCCTCGGGTGTCCAGAAGCCATACGAGCTAATCGCCGTAAACCTGCTGCTCGCCCGCGCCAGCTTCAAGCCGTCAAGCAGCCACTCCAGCGAGATCACCGGATCGTTATAGCTCCACATCACGCCGCGGCATAATCGTTGCAGAGCAGTATCTACGATCCGTTCGGCGCTAATCACGCGTCGGCTACCTTCAGGAGGGAGGTTTGCATACTGGCTAGTTTGCTTACGCAGCGGCGTACCATACGATCCAATCGTGAAACTTTGCGCATCCGGGAAAAAGTGCCACATCCTTAGCTCTTCGATCGGCTTGATTCCGGCCGCACTAATCAGCTCGTCGGCCTCGTTTTGGATCACGTCGGCGATATTGCGGCGGACGCCACAGCGACCGGCTGCGCTTGGCAGCAGTTCGCAGCGCCACTGGCATACATCACACCGCGTCGCTCCGCTTTCGAGCGCGGTTTGAAACAAAGCTGGCCGCACTGCACCTACTCCTTTGTGGCTGGTGTCTCACATGATGGCACGTCTTCATCAGGCCAGCCATCTATCAGCGTACTCTTATCGCAGATCATGGAGCAATGGATTATAATTCACACGTCAATGCATATCGAGGTACTTTACGGATGGTCGAACACGAAACAACCCCGCTCCTCCCTGATAGAGCTGGTGAGCCAGCCTGGCAACCGGTAGAGCCGACCGAACCGGCCGAGCCGACCGTTGGCAGCACCCTGGGCGAGTTGGTTGAAACCGTTATATTTATTGTACTGGTCTTCTTCATCGTGCGCGGGCTGGTCCAAAACTTCCGCATTGAAGGCGAAAGTATGATGGACAACCTGCACGACAAGCAGTATATCCTTGTCAATAAAGTTGTCTTCTTTCATTTCGATGCCAACGCGCCCCTACGCCTAATGCCCGGCCATCACAGCGACCCCAAGCGCGAAGTCTACCCCTTCCGTATGCCCCATCGCGGCGACATCGTCGTCCTCGAAGCCCCGGTAACCTCCTACGACGGCCAGCGCGACTATATCAAGCGCGTCATCGGCCTGCCCGGCGAGACGATCCAGGTCAAGAACGGCGAGGTCTTCATTAACGACACCAAATTAGACGAGCCCTACCTCAATAAATCGACCGATTGTGGCGGCAGTGGTGGCGTCAACCCCGGCCTGTGTAAACCCTACGTCATTCCCGATGACAGCGTCGTAGTCATGGGCGATAACCGCGTCAACAGCCAGGACTCGCGTAGTTGGCCCGCGCCACCGGCCCTGCCCATGGACCGCATCGTCGGCAAGGCCTGGGTCTCGTACTGGCCCGAAAGCGATTGGGGTGTTATTCCCTCGCCGGTCTACGCCCACGACAGCCAGCACTAATGCATGCACTTCGCGGTTAACGCCCAGATCCTGTCCCCCGTCGCCGGCTATCGCCAGGCGGGGGTCAGTGGCTATATCGAGCGCCTCCTGCGCCAGCTCCTGCCCCTGAGTCCTGCGGATCGTTGGACCGTCTACACCCCCGCCGGCATCGCGCCCGCCCGCCTTGCTGCCGCTGCCAACACCACCCTGTGCCCGAGTGCTCTCCCCACCACCAATCCGCTCGTCCGCATTCTCTGGGAGCAGTTGTGTGCCCCGCTCCTGCTCGTCCGTGATCGCCCCGCCGTACTCTTCTGCCCCTTGAACGTCGTCCCGCTCGCGGCACCCTGTCCCACGGTCGTTACAATCCACGACCTTGCCTTTCTCCGCCTGCCCGAGCGTTTTCGCCCCGCCAAGCGCCGCGATCTGACCCAGCTCACGAGCTTATCAGTCCGCCGCGCTCGCCACGTCATCACGGTGTCCGACTTCACCCGCCGCGAGGTCATCGAGCTCCTACACGTTCCGCCCGAGCGTGTCACCGCCATTCCCAACGGTCGCGACGAAACCCTGGTTCCACCCGGTCCTGCCGCCGTCGCCGCCTTTCGCCAGCACCACGCCCTGCCGCCTGAATTCCTCCTGTTCGTTGGCACGCTTGAGCCCCGCAAAAACCTGCTCACCCTGCTCCGTGCCTATGCTCAGCTGCGTGACCGCCTCGCTCTGCCGCTGATCATTGCCGGCGGCAAAGGCTGGCTCTACGAGCCAATCTTCGCTCTGGTCAAGGAGTTGGAGCTTGAGGATCGCGTTCGTTTTACCGGCTATGTCGATCAAGCCGACCTGCCTTTGTGGTACGGTGCCGCCACCGCCTCGCTCTACCCCTCACTCTACGAAGGCTTCGGCTTCCCCCCGCTCGAATCAATGCAGTGCGGCACGCCCGTCATCACCTCCAACACCACCAGTCTGCCCGAAGTCGTCGGTGACGCCGCCTTGCTGGTTGATCCCCACGACATCGCCGCCCTGGCCGCCGCCCTGCTGCGTATCTCAACCGACCCTGCCCTGCGTGCCGATCTCCGTACCCGCGGCCTCCAACGCGCCCAACATTTCGACTGGCAGCACACCGCCGCCGCCACTCTCGCCGTTCTCCGCACCGCCGCCCACCCCGCGTCCTAAACCTACCCGCCGCCTACCCATCCTGCCCCTCGTCGCCGCCACGCCCGTCTCCTTCGCTGCTCCCCCTCGCCCCGGCGTGGGAGAGGGGGCTGGGGGGTGAGGGTCTCCCCGTCTCCCCCGCTAAGTGTTATCATACTGCCCCATGGAACGACATACAGGCAGCATGCCCGCTCATATCTTTCAACTTAACTGCTCGGCTGGCGGTGTTCCCAAGCTCGCTGTGCGCGAGGCCGAACTCACGCCCACTGGCCTCGTCGGTGATCAGCAACGCAAGCTCGACATTCACGGTGGCCCCGACCGCGCCCTGTGTTTATATTCTCTTGAGCGCATCATGACGCTCCAGGCGGAGGGCCATCCGATCTTTCCCGGCTCCATCGGCGAGAATATCACCATTGCCGGACTTGACTGGGCCGTTCTCAAGCTCGGCAGCCGCCTGCAGCTTGGCCCCGATGTGCTCATCGAGCTTACCTCCTATACCGTGCCCTGCAACACCATCCGCGAATCGTTCCACAATGACCGTTTTAAGCGCATCTCGCAAAAAACGCATCCCGGTGACTCGCGCTACTATGCCCGTGTCCTCCAGACCGGCCACCTTGTCACCGGTCAACCTGTCCGCCTGCTGCCCGCCGGCGAGCCGTCTGGCCGCTAGCCATGCAGCTTGCGGACGCGTCCCGTTCCCTAACGAGCAGACTCCAAGATCATCCTGCCCTGCGCACCGGTCTGCTCGTCCTGGGCGCGCTCCTCCTTGGCGCTGTCGCTGGAGCCGTGGTCACGCTTGGCCCCGTCTGGGCTGGCTTTGCCGCGCTGATCGCCTTGGTGGCTGGCTACGCCATGGTGCGCTCGGCGCTGATCAGCCTAGCCGCCGTCTTTGCCGTCATTACCCTGCTGCCCTTCGGCACATTGCCCTTCAAGGCCGCCTTCACCCCGACCTTTTTGGAACTCACGCTGGTTGTGCTGTTCGTCGTCTGGGGACTACGCCAGTTGGCCATCCCCGAGTACGAGTTGCGTATATCCCCGCTGGGCGGTCCCGTACTGGCCTTCCTGGGTCTCACCATTTTTTCCCTGCTGCTAGGCGCGAACGGCCTGCCGGACAATCTCACGCTGCACAACTACCTCAAGTTCGTTCTCGGCGTCCTTCTCTTTTTCTCAATCCTGAACACCGTCCGCACCGCTGCCGACCTGCGCTGGGCGCTACGCGCGCTGATCATCGGTGGTACCGTCGCCGCCACCATCGGCATCATCTTGCGCCAGATCAATCCACAGACCGCCCTGCGCATCCTTGTTGCCTTTGGCCGCATTGGCTATCCCACGACCGGTCGTGTCCTGCGCTACATCGAAGACGATCCTGCCCGCGCCGAGCGTGCGATCGGCCTCTCGGTCGACCCCAACTCCTTCGCTGGTCTGCTGGCCTTACTCTGTGCTCTGACCGGTAGCCAGCTTTGGGCCCGGCGACCCGTCTTGCCGCGCTGGGCCATCGCGCTTAGCGCTGTGCTGCTGGCCGTCTGCACCTTGCTAACCCAGTCGCGTGGCGCGCTCTACGGTCTCCTGGCCGCCATCATCTGGATTGCCCTCATACGCGACCGGCGCATCTGGTGGCTCCAGCTTGGCGGCGCGATCTTCGAGGTCCTGGATGCCGTCGTGGGCTATGGCATCGTCAGCCGCGTCCTCGAGAAAAAACGCTTTGTCCAGGGTGTGCAATTCCAGGACCTGGCCCAACAAATGCGCTTGGCCGAGTACCGCAACGCCATCGCGATCATCCTGCGCTATCCGGTCTTTGGTGTCGGCTTTGGTGCCGGACCCGAGCTTGACCTAGTCACCGGTGTATCATCGATCTATCTCGCCATGGGCGAGCGTCTCGGCCT
>JBBRHB010000200.1:0-8162 GCA_038223355.1 Chloroflexales bacterium | reverse complement strand
GTCCAGCCACCAAGCAGGTCGTCAGTCACCACCAGCCCAACGTGGAACTGACCCGGCACGGCAGACAATCGTCTCGCTGCACTGGCAATCGCATCGGCAGCGACGGCCTCGGCATCGAAGGCGATCAACTCATCCAGAAAGGCTGGGATATGCTCTTTACCCAGCGGATTCATCGACACCAGCGGCAGGACCATCTCCTCCGTCCCACCCGTCATGGTGGCAAGGTAGGCGCGGAAGCGTGCCATGCCCCGCGGAATGCCATAAAGTTCGCGCTGGATCTGGAGCAGAGGAAGAAGAGCAAGCTGCATCTGTTGCCCCCTCGCAGCATACAATGAGCGTATGAACGACAATCACAAGCCAACCCAAGTAGAGTTACTAGCCGCAGCCGGCAAAGTGGTTCAGGACGTGATCGCGCCTGACTTAGAGCTTCTCTTTTGCGGCATCAACCCCGGTCTCTATACCGCCGCCGTCGGCCACCACTTTGCCCGGCCCGGCAACCGCTTCTGGCCCACCCTGTACGCCGCCGGCTTTACGAACCGCCTCCTGGCACCCTCCGAGGAGCGCGGGCTGCTTGCGCGCGGCCTCGGCATTACCAACATTGTCGCACGCGCCAGTGCCCGTGCCGACGAGCTATCACCGGATGAGCTGGCAGCCGGTGCCCAGCAGCTTGGCTCCAAGATACAGGAGTACCGCCCCCGCTACCTTGCCGTCCTCGGCATCAGCGCCTACCGTGTCGCCTTCGACCGGCCGCGCGCCACCCTGGGACGCCAACCAGAAGCCCTACACAACACCGTTATCTGGGCCTTGCCCAACCCGAGCGGTTTGAACGCCCATTATCAGGCCCGCGATCTATCCCGCTTGTTCGCCGAGCTACGCGCTCAAGTTGAGGGCGGCAGTTGAAACCATCCTGGTGTGACTTGTCTAGGTGCGCGTGGATGGAGCGAGGCGTCGTTGTGGCAGAGCCGCCAGCGCCCCGGCATACTTCGTTTGCAACTCGTCCTGTGAGGAAACCGCGATGCCAAGCTCCTGGAGCAGCCCATTATGCAGCCCATAAATCAACCCATGCACTGCCACTGCTTGGCCCTGTTCCCACGCATTTTGCACCACCGTAGTTTGGCACACATGCACGACCTGCTCTATCACGTTCAATTCACACAGTAGGTTAACCCGTTCCTCCTCTTCGGCACACTGCGCCAGCAACGGCGCATGCGCGTACATGATGTCCTGAATGTGCCGCAGCCAGTTATCAATGAGCCCCAATTTCCGCTGTTGCAGCGCCGCCGTTACCCCACCACAGCCATAATGACCACAAACAATAATATGCCGGACCTGCAACACCTCCACCGCATATTGGATCACCGACAAACAATTAAGGTCCGTGTGAACCACTACATTCGCCACGTTGCGGTGAACAAACATTTCGCCGGGTAAAACACCCACAATTTGATTCGCCGGCACCCGGCTATCAGCACATCCAATCCACAGATATGGTGGAGCTTGTTGTTGAGCCAAGGTCGGAAAGAAGTCAGGATCATTGGCCCACATCGCTTCTGCCCACGCACGATTATTTGCCAGCAACTGTTGTACATCTCGCATCATGTGTTCTGACTGTCATTACGCGCCAGCATCCGCAACACATAGTGCAGAATGCCGCCATTCTTGTAGTAGTTCATCTCGCCTTGCGAGTCGATTCGCGCCCGTGTCTGGAAACTGATCTCGCTGCCGTCTTCCCGGCGCGCCACAATCTCCAGTGTGCCCTGTGGCTTTAGCGCTTCAAGTCCGTGGATCGTCACGATCTCGTGGCCCATGAGCCCCAGCGACGACCACGAAGCGCCATCGGTGAACTCAAGTGGCAACACGCCCATCCCAACCAGATTCGAACGATGGATACGCTCGAAGCTTTCCGCAATTACGGCCCGCACGCCCAGCAAATAGGTCCCTTTGGCCGCCCAGTCGCGCGACGAACCGGTACCATATTCTTTCCCGGCGAAGATGACCAGCGGCGTTTTATCTTCCGCATAGCGCATCGCCGCATCATAGATCGGCATCGTGTCGCCGGAAGGCAAATGCAACGTCCACCCACCCTCTTTGGCCACCATCTGGTTACGCAGGCGAATGTTCGCAAACGTACCCCGCATCATGACCTCATGGTTGCCACGCCGCGCACCATACGAGTTGAAGTCTTTCGCCTCGACACCATGCTCCATCAGGTACTTGCCGGCCGGGCTATCGACGGCAATATTGCCGGCGGGCGAGATATGATCGGTCGTCACACTATCACCCATCAGCGCCAGCACCCGCGCATTCTCGATCGACCGTTGCGGCGGGAGATCCATCGACATGCCTGTGAAATACGGCGGGTTCTGAATATAGGTCGAGTCGCCGCTCCACTGGTACAGCTTACCACCGGCCACCGGAATCGCGTTCCACTGCTCGTTGCCCGTGAAGACGTTGCTATACTGTGTGCGGAACATGTCGGCATTCAGCGAGCGCAACATCACGTCCTGAATTTCACCCTCGCTCGGCCAGATATCGGCCAGATACACCGGCTTGCCATCGGAACCGGTGCCGAGTGGCTCGTGCCGCAGATCAATATCCACCGTACCCGCCAGCGCATAAGCAACGACCAACGGCGGCGACGCCAGATAGTTAGCCCGCACGACCGGGTTAATACGACCTTCGAAGTTACGATTACCGCTCAGCACGGCGCTGACCACCAAATCATGCGTTTTTATGGCCTCGGCCACCTCTTCGGCCACCGGGCCGCTATTCCCGATACATGTCGTGCAGCCATAGCCCACCACATTGAAGTGCAGTTGCTCCAGATACCCCATTAAGTCGCCGGCCTTCAAGTACTCCGTCACGACCCGCGACCCGGGTGCTAGGCTGGTCTTGACATGCGGTGCGACCTTGAGGCCCCGCTCGACCGCCTTTTTGGCCAGCAATCCGGCCCCGATCATCACCGAAGGGTTAGAGGTATTGGTGCACGAGGTAATCGCCGCAATCACCACCGAGCCATGCGTCAAGATATCCGGCTGTCCATCCATAGTAATCGGCACCTGGAAGCCGTGGTACAAATTCTCCCGATCCGGCGCAGGCGCATCCTCGACGTCGATCTCATTACCGCCTTCCCCCAGCCATCGCATGTATTTACGCTCCGTCGCCGACGTTGCCGCCTCGGCCTCGATCGAGCGATTAAAGGTCGTGCGCAGCGAGTTCCAGAAAGAGCGTTTGAGCGACCGCAGCGGTACACGATCCTGCGGCCTGCGTGGACCTGCCAGGCTTGGCTCAACCGAAGCAAGGTCAAGCTCCAGCGTGACATTAAAGATGGGATCGGCCGTGTCATCACTACGGAATAGCCCTTGGGCTTTAGAATACGCCTCGACCAGCTCTACCAACTCTTCAGGTCGTCCCGTGCCGCGTAGATAGCGCAGGGTTTCGTCATCCACCGGGAAAAAGCCGCACGTCGCGCCGTACTCCGGGGCCATATTCGCAATCGTCGCCCGGTCGGCCAGACTCAAATTACTCAATCCATGACCATAGAATTCAACGAACTTACCGACTACGCCTTGCTTGCGCAGCATTTCGGTCACGGCCAGCACCAAGTCGGTCGCTGTCGATCCGGCTCGCAGTCGTCCGATCAAGCGCACCCCGACAACCGCTGGCGTCAGCATCGCCAGCGGCTGACCAAGCAGCACCGCCTCGGCTTCGATCCCGCCAACACCCCAGCCGAGCACACCCAGCCCATTAATCATCGTCGTGTGCGAGTCGGTGCCTACCAGACTATCTGGATAGGCCACCGTTTCGCCATCGGCCTCGCGTGTCAGCACGCCCGAAGCAAGATATTCCAGGTTGACCTGATGGACGATGCCGGTAGCCGGCGGTACCACCCGGAAGCGGTCAAAGGCCTGCTGACCCCACCGCAGGAACTCATAGCGCTCAATATTCCGCTCGAACTCAAGCTCGGCATTAAAGAGCAAAGAACCGGCCGTCCCATACGCATCAACCTGCACCGAATGATCAATCACGAGATCGGCTGGCACCAATGGATTGATTTTCGCCGCATCGCCACCCAACTGCTCCATGGCGTTACGCATGGCCGCGAGATCGACCACAGCCGGCACACCCGTAAAATCTTGCAGTAGAACGCGTCCCGGCTTGAACTGGATTTCACGTTCGCCCGCTGTTGCGGGGGTCCAGCCTGCGAGTGCGGCAACCTCATCCGGCGTCGTAAAGCCGTCCCCACAGTTGCGCAGCAGTGACTCCAGCACGACTTTGATTGAGAAGGGTAATGCGCCAACCTTGCCAACGCCTTGCTCCTCTAAAGTGGCCAGTCGGTAAATGATGTACGTGCGCTCACCAACCGTAAGTGGTGTGCGCGTGGATTGAGGATCGAAGGAGGCAGCCATCGATGCATTCCTTTCTTGCAGCATTGCCCCAATTATAGCGCGATGTGCCCCAAAGATCATACCGATCGTATCTATGCACGCCATAGACTGCATCTATAGCTCACGCCATATGGTAGAGTCACGCCCATGAACCAGGACATTATCTCCTTACTGCGTGCTGCTTTGCTGCCCCGCGCTCCCTTACTCGATCAACAGCACGAAGCTGCCCTCCGCCTCTTTAACGGCTTCTACGAAGGCTGCCCCGACGTGGCCATCGATCTCTATGGCCGTACTCTCCTGCTCCATAACTACGCCGACGACCCCGAGCAGGCCGGGCCACTCCTCGAAGCTGCCCAGGCCACCCTGCTCGCCGAGTTCCCTTGGGTAACCAATGTGGTCGTCAAGCCACGACGTGGCCGCAGCGACGACGAAAAGCAGGGGCTCGTCGTGTACGGTAACCTGGAAACGTTGACCAAGCGGATACGCGAACACGGCATCTGGTATGCCGTCGATCTATTACTGAACCGCGATGCCAGCTTATACCTGGACACCCGTAATCTGCGCCTATGGGCCAAGGAGCAACTGTCCGGCAAAACCGTACTCAATACCTTCGCCTATACCGGCAGCCTGGGTGTTGCCGCCCAGGGCGGCGGCGCGCAGCGGGTGGTGCAGCTTGATCTCAACCGCAGCTTCTTAAACGTGGCAAAAACCTCGTATACACTAAACGGCTTCCCCATCGACAAGGCGAATTTTCTGGCCGGCGATTTTTGGACACAGATTAATCAGTTGAAGCGCCAGGACGAACGCTTTGATTGCGTCTTTGTTGACCCACCCTTCTTCGCCGCGACGGGCAAGGGCACGGTTGACCTGCAGACCAACGCCGACCGCGTCATTAACAAAGTTCGTCCGTTAATCGCTGACGGCGGTAAGCTGGTGGCGATCAACAATGCCCTCTTTGTAAGCGGCGCGGCCTACCTTGCATCCCTGGAACGCCTCTGCGCCGATGGCTATCTCAGTATTGAGCAGCTAATACCGGTCCCGGCTGATTTCGCCGGTTACCCAGAAACCCGTGTCAGCCCGGCGCCGGTTGACCCGGCCCCTTTCAACCATCCAACCAAGATCGCCGTGCTCCAGGTGCGACGCAAGCCCACCTAATGGTCGGCTAGGCAATCATCGGCGGTGTCCGAAGCATTACGTCGTCTGTGGAGACGGGCCGGCTTCAGAAACATCTGCTTCAGCCGCATAATCCGCCGACTAGACGGACACAGCCACCGAACGGTGCACAAGGCTGCGTCCACAAGCTTTAGGCTGGCGGATGGGCCGTCAGGATAATCATTAATACCAAAGCAGCAGCAATCGTCGCAGCACCCACAACCGTCCAGCGGGCACGCTTTGTGATCGGTGCAGCGGCGCTACTCGGACGATCAAGGGTTCCCACCCAACCTCCAAAGCGCGCACCGGCCCAGCCGGCGATAAGCGCCATGACCAAGCTCATCCCGATCATGCCGGGTAACGTACTACGGTTGACCGGCGGATAGACCATGAGCACACGTATCAGCGGCAGATCACAGACTACGAACACCAATCCTGCCACGAGGTTGCCCCCGATCAAGGTACCGAGCGTCGCCCCACGTGAGAGCCGGGTCGCATACCAGATATCCAATGCCACCAGTGGTGCCAAGACCAGCAGATGTGACGTATAGCTCATGTATACGTCCGGTGCGAAGCCGCCTAACGAGACCAGCAGCAACAAGCGTAGCCCAAGCACGAGCAGACCAAGGAGGGTGGCACTGCCTGTACGTCGCAAGGCATGCAGGGTAAAGTTGCCACAAAACATGCTTACCGTGATGATGACTGCCGGATAGAGCCAGAGCGGCCGGTGCCAAAAGGCGTTGGCAAAAGCATCACGCACTTCTCCCAGCATGCGAATAGTATCCCACTCCGTCGCACCAACTTGCAGCAGTCCTATCGTCGCCCAAGCCATCATCACCAACGTCAGGACCTCACCGCCTCGCAGTCCCCGCAGTCCTTGCCAAGGCCGGAGCGGGATGAGCGAAAGCTGCAAGCCCAGTCCGACCAGCATAACCAGCGCAAAACCACCCGCCAGCAGAAGATGAGGCAGGCTCCAGGCGGTCAAGTCCTTGCCGTAGATGCGGTGCCATAACTCATCTGAAGGCACTGAGGCCAATAGGTAGCAGGTGATCAAACCGAGCAGCCCGAGCAAGGGCTCGCTACGGAAACGCTCGCGCAACCCGCCACTGCCCCGTACGATCAGCACGATCCCACCTAAAGCAAACAAGGCGGTCAGGGCAATACTGCCGTACAACAGCATATGGGGCGGCCACAAGAAATCGTTGCCGAAGCCACCGAAGCGCCGGTGCCAAACTTCATCCCAGAAGCCGCCCAGGGCAAACAAGGTGCCACTCATTAGGACCAGCAGCGCAACCATTTGGCGGACCTCGGGCGAACGCTGGCTGGCCCTAACAGCGCCATGCTGGAGTGGAGTCAGGTACAACCACCACGTCAATATCCCGAAGCCGATGATCAGCCCAGATAACAGCCCAACCCCCGCCCAGAGGATCGGACCAGTTGTCGCAGTACCACCCCAACGCACGAGTGACAATATGATTGTTAATGCGCCGGCCAGAATCAGGCCGGTCCGCACGCTGTGCCAACCCACCCATTTAGCTTCAGTAACCTGCTGCATCCGTGGCTCCATACTATTTATGCCTATTGTACGGCACTAACGTTTCAAAAGCACCAACGAGGACGGCGCGAGGGTGAAAAGCGTCTCGCCCGGCAAGGTATACTCTGCCTGCTCGCTAGCTACCTCGGTATTGAACAGCACCGTCCACCTATCACTGGCCTTGCCCGGAAGCTTGAAGTGTGCCGCATGATCGGCGACATTAATCAGAAACAATAACGTATCATCACTCAGGGGTTCGCCACGTGGACCACGTAGGTCAAGAACAGCGCTATCAAGCTCTAAACCAAGGCAGGTGACCGGCGTTTCATACCAATCATAGTCACTGAGGCGCTCGCCATCTGGCCGCAGCCAGCAAATGTCTTCGACGGTCGCACCATGGATCAGCCGGCCCTGAAAAAACTTGGGACGACGGAGCAGAGGATGGTTGCGCCGGAGCGTGATGAGTTGCCGAGTGAAGGCAAACAAGGCGTGCTCTTCATCCGTCCACTCCCAGCGGGACCAGTTAAGCTCATTATCCTGACAATACGTATTATTATTACCATCCTGGCTACGACCCCACTCATCGCCACTGCAGATCATCGGCACGCCCTGGGATAGCAGCAACGTCGCCAGGATGTTGCGCTGTTGGCGGGCTCGGAGCAGATTAATGGCCGCATCATCGGTCGGTCCTTCAACGCCATAATTAAAGCTCAGATTATAGTTGTTGCCGTCACGATTACTTTCGCCATTAGCCAGATTATGCTTTTCGTTATAGCTGACAACGTCCCGCAGGGTAAAGCCGTCATGTGCCGTAACAAAGTTGATGCTGGCATATGGCCGCCGACCGTTATGGTGATATAGATCACTCGAGCCCATTAAGCGATAGCCGAACTCGCGCACGCGCGTCCAATCGCCCCGCCAGACCCCGCGCACCACATCGCGATACTTGTCATTCCATTCGGCCCACAGGACCGGAAAGTTACCGACTTGATAGCCACCAACACCTACATCCCAAGGTTCTGCGATCAATTTAACCCGCGAAATGACGGGGTCCTGGTGCACGATGTCGAAAAAGGCCGAAAGACGAT
>JBBRHB010000199.1:0-8166 GCA_038223355.1 Chloroflexales bacterium | reverse complement strand
CAATGTTGCGCCTGATCCAGCGGTAATGGATCCGCTCCAGGCGGCAGTCTTGCACCTGCCGGTCCCCGGGCAGCCCTAGTTTAGTGGCCTAGGGCGGAGGTTATCCTCCCTTGTGCTAAAATGATAGCGTTTTGGGTAATGACTTGTGATTACTGTCGAGGATCTTGTAGCGAGCGCGGGGAGCAGTGATACCGCCGCGCCCGTTCGCGCGCCAGCACACCCTTTTGCGCATGTCGTGATCGACTCGCGGCTTGCGGCTGCTAATGACCTTTTTGTGGCCCTGCCGGGCGAGCAAGTCGACGGTCATCACTTTGTAGCGGACGCACTCCGGCGTGGCGCTCGCGCCGCCTTGGTACGTGAGTCCTGGCTCAGGGAGCAGGCTCCCGTATTAGATGTACCGGTGATCCGTACCACCAGCGACCTCGCGGGCCTCCACTCGGAGCAAGCTGTGCTGGTGGCAGTCGCGGAGCCCCTTGCCACCTTGCAGCAGGTCGCCGCAACCTATCGTCGTCGTTTTGTGGTTGATGTGGTGGGCATTACAGGCAGCGTCGGTAAGACGAGTACCAAAGAGGCGCTCGCTGCGGTGCTACGGCAGCGTCTGTCCACCGTCTATAGCGTTCAGTCCTATAATAATGAGATCGGCGTCCCCCTGACCTTGTTACGCCTCACCTCTGAGCACCAGATCGCGGTGCTCGAAATGGGAACCTATGGCCCCGGCGATATTGCCCTGCTCTGTGAGTGGGCGCAGCCTCGCTACGGCATCGTAACCAACGTCGGTGTGTCGCATCTTGAACGAATGAAAACGCCGGATGTGGTGGCCCAGGCCAAGAGTGAGCTACCACGGGCGCTCCCGCCGAACGGCATCGCTGTCCTTAATTACGATGACGAGCGAGCCCGTGACATGGCCCAGCTAACCGCCGCCCGCCCGCTCTTTTATGGCTTGAATCCCGAAGCTGATATATGGGCCGGTGACCTGCGCAGTCATGGCCTGCAGGGCATCAGCTTTACCGTGCACCAAGGCAAGGCAGTGCACCGCTTCACCGTTCCCCTACTCGGCGGCCATAGTGTGCAAACGGCGCTGCCCGTAATCGCGCTGGCGCGTGAGCTTGGCTTTCCCTGGGGCGTGATCGAGACCGGCTTGCGCGACCCGCTGCTCCAACAGCGTGTCAAGGTATTGCCCGGCCCCAACGGTGCCACAATCATCGACGATACCTATAACGCCGCTCCCGTCTCTTGTAAAGCGGCCTTGAACTTGCTCAACGATCTGCCAGGCCGCCATCTGGCGGTCTTTGCCGAAATGGCGGAGCTTGGGCCCATCGAAGAGGCGGGCCATCGCGAGGTTGGCGAGGCCGCCGCCTCGGTTGTGGACCAACTGGTGGTCGTGGGACCGAAGGCGCGCTGGATTGGTGAGGCGGCCCGTGCGCTGCGCGCTGATCTACCCGTCGTATTTGCCGCGACGAATGCCGAAGCTATTGCTGTGCTACGGCCGATGTTACTCCCGGGCGATGTGGTACTGGTTAAAGGGGCGCGGGTAGCAGCAACCGAGCAGATTGTTCGTGGCTTGGTCGGGGAGGAGTAGGTGGAGTTTTTACGCACACACGTCGTTAGTAACGTCTCACGCTCGCTGCTGTTGGCGGGTGGTGCCTTTGCGCTCACGCTCTTCGGTGGCTATTACTGGGTCTGCTGGCTGCGGGCGCACAACATCGGCAAACGCGTGCGTGACGATGGCCCCCAATCGCACATCGTGAAAACCGGGACGCCCACCATGGGCGGCCTAATGATCATTGCCTCGGTAGTAATTCTGACCGTGTTATTCAACTTGATCGGGCGCTTCTCGATGCTGCTACCGCTAGCAGTGCTGATCTCGTTTGCGATCCTCGGCGGCTTCGATGATTTCCTGACGCTCACTCGCTCAAAGTCCGCAGTTGCCTCCTATGGTGTATCGGTGCAGCTGAAGTTTTTGTGGATCTTCATTATTGCGTTGATCGCTGCTCTCGCCCTGTACTTGCCCTATCCCTACGGCCTTGCGAAGGTTGGTGATCAAGGAACGGTCATCGTTCCCTTCTATGGGCCGGTGCATATCGGCTATTTTTATATTCCGGTCGCGATCTTCATTATTATCGCCACTTCGAACGCCACGAATATCGCCGACGGCATGGATGGGTTGGCTGCTTGGCTGCTGGTGCTGGCCTTCACAGCCTACGGCATCATTTCGTTTATCGCGTCGCCGCGCCTAACCAACTTGACCGCTTTCTCCTTCACGGTGGTTGGGGCCTGTGCGGCTTTTCTGTGGTACAACGCGTATCCGGCCCAGGTCTTTATGGGCGATACCGGTTCGCTGGCACTTGGTGCGGCGCTCGGCGTCGTCGCCTTGCAATCGCAATACTGGCTGCTATTGCCCGTTATTGGGATTGTCTTCGTGGCGGAAGCAATGTCATCCGGCTGGCAAACTCTGTGGTTCAAGTGGACACGCCGCCGCTATGGCCAGGGTCGCCGCTTTTTCAAGATGGCCCCCATTCATCATCACTTCGAGCGTATAGGCTGGTCCGAGATGCAGGTCGTGCAACGTTTCGTGCTGATCGGCATGATCGCAGCCCTCATTGGTGTATCGCTGGCTTTAACGACCCCCGACTCACGTGGCGTCAGCCCTGAGAATGCCCTAACGCCCACTGGAGAGCAGGCGACGCGATGACGACTGCAACGCTCGATCTCCATGGCAAACGGGCGCTGGTCATGGGCCTGGGTGTTAATGGTGGTGGCCTCGGCGTAACGCGCTTCTTGCTACAACAAGGCGCCGACGTGACGGTCACCGACTTGCGTAGCGCGGAGGTGCTGGCACCAACGCTCGCCGCACTGGGCGGGTTGCCGGTGCGCTACGTGCTGGGCGGCCATCACGAAGCAGACTTTCGCCAAGCTGATCTGGTGATTCGTAATCCGGCCGTGCCCCGCGAGTCGCGCTTGTTGCAAATCGCTCGCGCGGCCGGCGCGGCGATTGAAATGGAAATGACCTTGTTTTTCCGCTTGTGTCCGGGGCCGATCATTGGTATCACCGGGACGCGCGGTAAAACAACGACGACGATGCTGGTCGGTGACATGCTGCGCCGGCAGTTCCCGGATACGGTCATCGCCGGCAATTTACGTGTCTCGGCCCTGGCGCAACTCGACTCGATCACGCCCCAGACACCGGTGGTTCTTGAACTGTCGTCCTGGCAACTCGAAGGGCTTGGCGAGGCCCAGTTGAGCCCGCAATACGCCTGCGTGACCAACATGTCGCCGGATCACCTGGATCGCTACCGCTCCATGGACGAGTATGCGCTCGCCAAGCGGCAGATTGTAGAGCATCAGCCTGCTACAGGTGTCGCTGTGCTCAACCAGGATGATCCGCTTGTCTACGACTTCGCCCGCCATACCCGCGCCCAGGTCATTCCTTTTGGCGCGCACAGCGCTGCTTGGGAGACAGGCAGGCCCGCAGTGCGCATCTGTGGCGATATGGTCGAAACGACGATTGGTAGTGACGCTTGGCAAACCGTCTGTACGGTCGGTGATGTACAGTTGCCCGGCCAGCATAACCTCATGAATGTGGCGGCAGCTAGTGCGCTCGCGCTCCGGCTTGGCGTCGGGATCGACCAGACGCGGGCGGCCATCCGTGCCTTTAAGGGCGTGCCGGATCGGATGGAAGTGGTGCGCGAGCTGCGTGGCGTGCGCTTTATCAACGACACAACAGCGACCACGCCCACTGCGGCCACGGCTGCGCTGCGCGCGCTCTCTGCGCCGGTGATCTTAATCGCCGGTGGGGCGGATAAAAAGCTGCCCTGGGCCGATTTTGGCGCGGTTGTTGGGGAGCATGCCAAGGCCGTTGTGCTGCTGGCCGGTAGTGGCACTGCGGGGCTGCTCACTGAGTTGACTCCCTTCAAGCACCGGCTGCCCATCTCAGCGCCGTTCCATAGCTTACGTGCAGCGGTTGAGGCCGCGCAGCACCTCGCCAAGTCGGGCGACGTGATCTTGCTCTCGCCGGCTTGTGCTAGCTTTGGCATGTTTATTAACGAATTCGACCGTGGCGAGCAATTTCGCCAGATTGTGCAAGGGCTAGCGTGAGCGATCAGCCACCGTCCAACGATCTCAACGAGATCATGCGCCGCCTTGAGCGCGAGTTTCAGCAGCGCCAGCATGAGCCCGAAGAGGACGAGCGACCTACGCTAGAGGCACCACGCCCAGTCCCCGGCGTGGCCACACCCATTCCGCCGCAAGAAGGTCGCTCGGTGCGGGTGGCGCTACCAACCAGCAAGCCACGCATTGCCTATGGCATCATCGCACTTAATGTCGTGATGTTGCTCCTGACGATGCTGGTTCAACAGCGTGTGCAGTTGCCCTTCAGCGACCAGTTTTTGTCCGCGAATCAGAGTGGCAATGACACGTTCAGCGTTGCACTGTACATTCTCGGAGCTAAGTGGAGTCCGGCCATCGTCGGTGGCCAATACTGGCGCTTGTTGACGCCCATGATCCTGCATGGCGGTCTGATCCACCTCCTCTTTAACTCCTATGCCTTATATATTCTCGGGCCGCAAGTCGAGCGCGTCTTCGGCACTTGGCGTTTCCTGGCGATCTATCTCATAGCCGGGCTGGCCGGCAACATTGCCAGTTTCGTGATCGCCCCGAACTCTCTGGCGATCGGTGCCTCCGGGGCCATCTTTGGCTTGATCGGCGCGCTCGCGGCCTGGTCCTATGCCGCCCGCGATTTCATTGGGCGCCAGGCCTCGCAAGCGCAACTGCGCCAGCTTATCGGCCTCGCAGTTTTTAATTTGATTTTAGGCTTTACAATCGCCAATATCGACAATTCAGCTCATATCGGGGGCCTGTTGGCTGGTGGCTTGGCGGGCTTAGCGCTCGCGCCGCGCTATGTCGTTGATCAGCGCCTGTATCCACCTGTCGTCCAGACAACCAGTCGTGGGGCCATCGGTTGGGTAAGTGTGCTAGGCCTGCTTCTGCTGCTGGTAGCGATTGCCGGTTTTACCATCCGCGTACGCGCATGAAATGTGAGATAGGAAGTGCTTATGTTTGACCGCGATCAACACCCGCCTGATTATCCGCTGTTGGCCCTCGTCAGTGCCCTGACGGTCTTTGGGCTGGTCATGGTGTATAGCTCGTCCTTCATGATGGCAGTCCAAGAAGGCCACGCGGCCTATTATTATCTAGTCCGCCAGCTGATCTGGGCCGCCTTCGGCGTCGTCGGACTGTTGATCGGCTTGCGCGTGCGTTTTGATCGCTGGCGGCGGCTGGCACTCCCCCTCATGGCGGGCACTTTGCTGTTGCTCATTGCCGTTATGGTGCTGCCCGAAAGCGTGACCAAGGCGGGCGGTGCTGACCGCTGGATCAGGATCGGACCGATTGGCATTCAACCCAGCGAGTTAACCAAGTTTACGCTGATCGTATACCTAGGCTCCTGGATGATGGGGCGCGGCCACAAGCTTAAGTCGATGACCGTCGGCCTGTTGCCCTTTAGTATCATCATGGGTGTGGTGCTGGGCATGGTGCTGCTCCAGCGTAACCTCAGCACGGCGATTATCTTAAGCGTCATCGGCCTGACGGTCTTCTTTGCGGCGGGCGCCAATCTCGTGCATATTGGTGTTGGCTCAGTGCTGGCGGGTGGACTCGGCTGGGTGCTAATGACCACCGTTGATTATCGCAATGTGCGCTTCCAGGTCTTCAAAGACCCCTGGAAGTTTGCGCGCGATGGTGGCTTTCAGCCGATCCATGCCATGTATGCCCTGGCCACCGGTGGTCTGTGGGGCCGGGGCTTGGGCCAAAGTCTCCAGAAATTCTCGTGGCTGCCCTCACCCCATGCCGACGCGATCTTTAGCGTCATCGGCGAAGAACTGGGGTTGATCGGAACGATTGGTGTCCTCTTCGCCTTTCTGTTTCTGGCCTACCGCGGCTTCCGCATCGCGGCGCGCTCAACCGATCCTTTCGCGGCCCTGCTGGCCATGGGCATCACCTCATGGATTTGCTTTCAGGCCTTTGTAAACATGGCCGTCGTCGCCCAGGTCATTCCGTTCACCGGACAAACCTTGCCCTTTATTTCATATGGTGGTTCGTCGCTGGCGATGTGTATGTTCGCCACCGGCGTGCTCCTGAATGTTTCGAAGCATGTTGAAGATGCGCCACCTGCTCCGGTTGCCGTACCTGAGCTTCGCCCACAGGCCCGTAAACGCCGTGCTATCGCCCTCTTCCCCAACCTTGCTTTTATGCGGGGGCGGCACCGGGGGCCACGTGTATCCAGCACTCGCCATCGCTTCGGTTTTACCCACACAGTGGAGCCGTCGCGTGGCGGCCTGGCCGAGCGCGGCTGGCAGCGCTGGAGCAAAACTGCCCGACGTGTCCCGCAGCGCGCCGTCGTCCCCCGGAACAGCGGCAGCACAAGTAACTGGCGGCGTAGCGGCTAATGGGCTGCGCATTGTCTATGTTGGCTCGCGCGGCGGGATGGAAGAAGGAATTGTCGCGCAGGAGTCGGATTTACCATTTCGCGCAGTGCGTGCAGCCGGGGTGCGCGGTCGTAATCCCCTGCTGCTGAGCCGCAGCCTTCTAACGTTGGGTGCGGGCGTCCGAGACGCGCTCGGCGTCTTGCGAGCCGAACGGCCGGCGGTGATCCTAGGGACTGGTGGCTATGTGTGCGTACCGGTCTTTGTGGCGGCCCGAATGTTGCGCATACCAAGCTTGATCTATTCGTTAGATATCATACCGGGGCTGGCAGTGAGAACTCTGGCGCGCATCGCAACAGGGGCGCTTTGTTCGTTCCCGCCGGGTTTGCAATGGTTACCGGCGGGGAAGACGCGGGTGGCAGGCTATCCGGTGCGCGCAGCGCTATTTCATATGGATCGTGAGCGCAGCCGTCAAACCTTTGGCTTGGCGGCGGATCTGCCGGTGGTGTTAGTGTATGGCGGTAGCCGGGGTGCCCGCGCGATCAACCTGGCGATCAAGGCCCTGTTGCCTGCGCTGACACAATTGGCCCAGGTGATTCATGTGTGCGGGCGCGAAGGTGATGAAACGTGGTTGCGGGCAGCTGCCGACGGGCTTCCGTCGGTGCAGCGGGCGCGTTACCACCTCCATCCTTATTTGACCGGGACGATGTCCGAGGCTTTGGCGGCTGCCGATCTTGCGATTTGTCGCGCCGGCGCTTCAACCTTGGCCGAACTACCGGCGGTCGGCTTGCCTGCCGTATTGGTGCCGCTGCTTGCCGTTGGCCAAGACGCGAACGCCGCCTATCTGGTGGATCACGGTGCGGCGGTAGTAGTTAATAATGACGCGCTGCTTGATGACGGCGAGCCGACGGCGGGACCTTTATGGCAGGCGGTTGCCGGCCTCTTGCGGGATGGCGAGCGACGCGCCACCATGCAGCGTTGCAGTCGGGCGCTGGCCGTACCCGATGTCGCCGAACGATTAGCCGATGCAATGTTAGGGTTGGTCTAGGAGAATACTGTATGGTCATGCAACTCACCTGGCAGCTCCTGTTAACCCTGCCGTTCTTGATCATCGGTATTGTCCACGGCTGGCGGCGTGGCTGGCGCGAAGAAGCGATCACGACGCTGGTGCTCCTGGCGGCCTTGCTCTTTTTCGGCAATCGCTCGCTGGCTAATTTGCTCGGTATCCTGATTAACCGCATCGTCGAAGCCTTCTCGATTTTCTTTTCGACCCTGCTTGGTCGCAGCGTGGGCTCACAAACCTTGGTTGAGCGCGACTCTAGCTCGTTCCGATTTATTGGTTTTGGTATTCTGGCAATCCTGGCCTATATGACCGGCAGCGCTTTGGGTTTGCGTCAGGGCTTAGGCAATGCCGGTCGGGCCTTGGGTGCCATTCTGGGTGCCGTCAATGTTTTCCTGATTGCGTCGCAGCTCTTCGGCTTCGTCCAGCCTTTTTTGCCGGCGATTTTCCAGCGCGAAGGCACAATCCGCATTTCGCCCGATAGTGACGCCGCCTTGCTGCGTAGCTCACTGCCGACTATTTTTGCTTTGTTGCTCTTGCTGCTGTTGATCTTGGTCTTTGTGCGCTTACCGAGGATGCGGCAATAACCATGCACTATCACATTCCTGGCATTGCCGGTGCGGGCATGAGCGCGATTGCCCATCTGTTGCTCGATCAGGGCCACGTAGTCTCGGGCTGTGATATGCAGCG
>JBBRHB010000198.1:0-8193 GCA_038223355.1 Chloroflexales bacterium | reverse complement strand
GATGTCCTGGTCGTGCTCAATGCCAACCTTGGACTGATCACACCCGCAGGCGTGATGGGTGCTCCCGATCTAGTGGTCGAAATCGCATCCCCAAGTACGTCAACCTATGATCGGGCTAAAAAGTTGCAGCTCTCTGCGCGCGGCGGCGTCCAGGAGTATTGGATCTGCGATCCAATTGCGAAGACCAGTGAATTATTGGTGCTTGACCAGTCTGTGTATCGCTCATTAGGACTCTTTCGTGGCCAAGCCACCTTACCTTCCATCGCTGTTCCAGAGCTACCTGTACACGTTAGTCAGTTCTTTGCTTGAACCAGTCGCCAATATCTCGGGCGAGCACAACGGTAACTGCGACAATCTTCCGGTCACGCTACGATGCCCAAGTACCGTTTAGTGTCCGCAAAAACTCCAGTGCTGCTCGTATCGGCAGCGCGGGCAGCCCGAATACTTCTGCAACGACCTGCTGGTAGCCATCCATATCGCCAATCTGCTCTACCTGCTTGCCGTTGATCGAGAAGTGCGTTAGCTCCTCACCGCGCAGCGCGTGTACTGCATCTACGGTGCAACGAATGATCACCGGCGGGCCGATGACGAAGCTCTCACTGGCCATGTGATGCCGGCGATACGCTGTTTCGAAGGCTGCAGGCCGTTGGGGTGTGAGAGTGTACCGGCAAAACGGTGCCCAACTACCTTCGATCATCCGCTCTTGTATGTGCACTCCGGCCTCCGGCCTGAACCGGTAGGCGAGACCGGCATGCTGAACTTCGCTAGTCACGTCCAACGGGATCGGCTCGAAGAACGGTGCGCCATTGCCAGCATCAATGAGGTACTGCTGGCTGCCCAGAGCGATGACCAACGCTTGGTGCGATCCTGGGAAACTGATCTGACCGGACACCTGCCATACCTGATACCCCAGCGCCTGGAGCAGTCGCTCGAAGGTCGAAACGACCTCGTAACACACTCCACCACCGGCCCGTCGCTCCCAGCGGCTCAGCATCTGTTCTGGATCAAGCGGCGGCAGCTCCTCCGTTCCTTGGTCGCGATAGCGCAGCAGTGAGGTGATATTCTCGAATGGTACGTGCAGAAGCTGGCTGCGGGTCAGACGGCTTAGTGCCGCCAGGCTCGGCGTCTCCTCATCCACCTGGAGCAGGCGAAGATAACGTTCAATCCACTCGTCCGGCCTGTGCTTCTGCTTGTCCGTCATAATACTGTCCTGTGGAGCTACCAATCGACCTCCCGACTGCGCGGCGGATCGCCTGGCTCGCGCTTGCGCCAGTACCCCGTCCCACGCACCCAGACCACCGTCTCTTTGGTGAGCTTGTTAAACGCTTTGAGCACAGCCGGCGCAATAGTCCACGTTCCGTCACCGTTTGCCGATACAAAAGCCTCGCCAAAGCGCTCATAGATTTCCTGGGCGATTGCGATTCGCGGCATATAGAACTCGTTGACTCGTTCGGTCATCCATTGGGCGACATCCTGTGCGGTTGTCATAGCAAGCTCCTTGGATCCGCGCTCAACTCGATCCAGGGCGCCGGAGGGTCGGCGGGCAGACGCGGTAGCCGCCGACCTTCGGCAATGGTCAGCGTGTTGCGGATAAGCTCATCACCTGCATACGGCTGCATGTCAACGTCATAAAATGTGAAATGACCGCGCTCGATCTCAAACAGCGCAATATCAGCCCGTGCGCCGGGTCGCAGTGTTCCGAGTCCATCCTGTAGTCCTAGCACGGCAGCAGGCCGTATCGTGGTAGCGCGCACAACATCATCGAACGGCATACCGAGCGCCAGAAATTTACTCATGCAGGTGGGCAGATCATACAGCGGGCCGTTGATCGAGACCTGATGGATGTCCGAGGAGATCACATCGGGCCAGAAGCCGCTTCGCACCATTGCCTCTGCCGTTGCGAAAGAGAACGAGCCCCCGCCGTGGCCAATGTCCATGACGATCCCTTGCTCGCGTGCCTGCCTCACCTCATCAAGCAGCTTACCTGCCGCATCCATGATTCGCATCGAATGGCCGGTAAAGCAGTGGGTCAGGATGTCACCCGGCCGCATCCAGGCGAGTACCTCTCCCAGTGTTGGTGGCCCAACACCGATATGCACCATCAGCGGCAATGCGCAACGGTCTGCAGCTAAGCGTGCCCTACGGAGCGGCTCTAGCCCACTCCCTCCGAGCGTATTAACATCGATCCGTGCCTTGATGCCCCGCACCAACTCACGGTTCTGTTCGGCGAGCTTGACGCAAAGATCGACATCGCAATAGTTGAGGTTGGCGAGCTCCCAGGTCGGCGCAATCAAGCCAATCACCGAGATATTAAGGAATGCGAAGATGTTGACGTACGCCGGTTCGGCGATGAATTCCCGGAAGCCTCCAAGGCTGTAAGCCCCTGCAGAGCCGGCATCAATCCAGGTCGTCACCCCAGTCCGTGCGGCGACCGGTGCCGCGCGAATCCCCCAATAGGTTGCACCATGATAAATATGAGTGTGCAGGTCGACCAGCCCAGGCGTAACGTATTGGCCTGTGGCATCAATGACCTCGGTCGCGGTATCTGCGGCAATCGCATGCTCGACCGCTGCGATCCGGTCACCGCTGACCGCCACATCAAACTGGCCGCTCGTGCCACTGCTCGGGTCGCAGACTATCCCGTTCTTAATGACGAGATCAAAGTGCATGCCGGTCACCTATCACCGGTCACCGACGTAAGCGATCACATCGATCTCGACCAGGATATTCAATAACTGGCTACCGACCGTCGTTCTCACCGGCTTCGGATCGGGGAAGTAGCCCGCATAAACTGCATTATAGCGTGGGAAGTGGCTCAAGTCGCTCAGGTGAACCGTCGCCTTAACCACATCAGCCATCGTCGCGCCTCCGGCCTCCAGGATGGTCCGAATGTTCTCCAGGACTTGCGCTGTCTGCTCTTCGATCGTCTCGCCAACGGCCCCGGTAGCGGGATTAGTCGGTCCCTGGCCTGCCACGAAGATAAAATCACCTGCCCGCAGACCGGGCGAGTACGCTCCGCCGGGTTTGGGACCGTTCGGCGGCTGGATCAGCTGCTTCGCCATCGTGATACTCCTTGCTGTTCAGGTTCGTTTACCGCGCGCCAGTACTGGGAAGATGTGCTCGATCTGCCCGTTCCGCATCCCGATCAACTCATCCGAAAGATTAACGGTCGTGCATACATGGTATATCAAGGGCTACGTCCGGCGAATGCTGCGACATGGCACGAACCTCATGTATGTAATGGTCAGTATACGCATGAGAGTCAAGCATGGAACAACTCTTGAAGGAGGAGGCTTCATACAGTCTGCGACAGGAGAGACGTTATGGCCAAGCCCATTGAGTTCGGTTTTTTTGGTCCCACCGGCTCCGACCAAGCGCGGGGCCACGCCTTCGCGCCCGCCTTACAACGGGCCATCGCAATCGCGCGTGACTCGTTTACGTCGCTGTGGTTCGCCGATCACTTCATGTTTGGCGAAGAGGATATCCACGAGGCCTGGACTGTCCTGAGCTATGCCGCCGCGCTCGCGCCCGACCTGCAGCTTGGACACCTCGTCAGTTGTAATTCGTATCGATCGCCGGCACTCGTTGCTAAAATGAGTGCTTCGCTCCAGTCACTGACCGGTGGTCACTTTGTGCTGGGCTATGGGGCAGGCTGGCACAAAGAGGAATACGTGGCCTATGGCTATGATTTTCCGAGCGCCGCTACGCGGATCGCGATGATGGAGGAAGGGCTACAGGTGATCAAGGCGATGTGGCGAGACGAGCAGCCGTCGTTCCAGGGCAGGTATTATCATATCGAAAATGCCCGCTGTGAACCTCGACCACAGCCGGTTCCACCGATCATGATCGGTGGCGGCGGCGAGCAGCGCACACTCCGCGCCGTCGCACGTCATGCGGATTGGTGGAACATTTATAATCAGCAAGCCGACGTTGCTCGCCAAAAGCTCGCGGTGCTGGCCGAGCACTGCAAGGCTGAGGGTCGCGATTTCGCCTCGATTCGCAAAACCTGGTCGGGGCCTGTGATCATCGATCGCGATCACGCTGCGGCGATGAAACGCGCAGCCGAACGGAACTTAACCGGTGATCGACCGCCGATTGCCGGCGATCCATCGGCTGTTACCGAGCAGATTCAAGCGCTGGTTGATCTCGGCTTCGATCTCTTCCAGATGGAATCGAGTCAGTTTCCGGATACGGCGGATATCGAGCTGTTTGCGGAACGGGTCATGCCAGCGTTTCGGTAAAAGGAGTGAGCACAGCGATGTTGCTGGAGGTGGTCAAGTGGATGGTTGATTCCAAATCCGCCCTACTCGGCTACCTCGCTCAGTAATGATTATCTGAAACACATCTGGGTTGGTTAAGGCTTGCCACTCCGCAAAACCAATTGTGTCATCGAAATGTTTTAACAGTAGCGTCATCAACCTGCCATGCGTTGAGACAACTGTCCGACCTGAGTACGACGCAAGCACATGCTCAACGTTTTACCCCTCTTGAGCAGAAAAAGATCGACACGTGCACACCTCAGGTGTCGACCTCGATCCAAATATGCAGCATGGCATCGGCTACTGTATGACTCACTACAAAAGACCCCGCCCGTACCAGGTGGTCGTCCGCTACTTATCCTGCAGTGCCGCGACTCCTGGCAGTTCTTTGCCTTCTAGCAATTCTAGCGACGCGCCTCCACCAGTTGAAATATGCGACATCTTCTCGGCCAGTCCCATCTGCTCGACCGCTGCCACCGAGTCGCCACCGCCAATAATGGTCGTCGCATCCAGGTCAGCCAACGCTTGAGCAATCGCACGGGTGCCCTCGGCAAAGGCCGGCATTTCGAAGACGCCCATCGGCCCGTTCCAGATGACGGTTTTTGCACCGGTCAGCGCGGCCTTGTACTGCTTGATGGTTTCCGGTCCAATATCCATAATGCGCCAGCCCTGCGGCACGTCCTTAACGGACACGGTATTGGTATGGGCGTCGGATGCAAAGGCATCCGCGATGATCGCATCGACCGGCAGCAACAGGTGCTTGCCGTTGGCATGGGCATTGTCAATTAAGGCCTTCGCGGTGTCGACCGATCCCGGTTCAACCAGCGAGTCGCCCAGCTGGAGGCCCTGGGCTAATAAGAAGGTATTGGCCATGCCGCCGCCGATCAAGAGGGCATCGACTTTGGTCAACAGGTTTTCGATGACGCCGATCTTGTCGCTGATCTTAGCGCCACCAATGATCGTAACGAAGGGTCGCTCAGGATGGTCCAACGCCCCGCCCAAGGCCGCAAGCTCTGCCTCCATGAGCAGCCCCGCGACCGCCGGCAGATGGTGCGCGACTCCTTCGGTTGAGGCATGCGCCCGGTGCGCTGCACCGAAGGCATCATTGACATACACATCGCCGAGTTGTGCCAAATCTTCCGATAGCCCTGGATCATTTTGCTCTTCGCGCGGGTCGAAGCGTGTGTTCTCCAATAGCAGTATGTCGCCCGGCTTGAGTGCATGAGCTGCCGCTTCAGCCTCCGGACTGGTAGTCGTGTTAATCTTCTGGACCGGACGACCCAATAGCTCTTGCAGTCGCCGGCCCACCGGATCGAGCCGCAGTTTGTCGTCGGCCTGTTTCTTAGGACGGCCCAGGTGCGACATCAGTACGACGCTGGCTCCATGCTCCAACAGATATTGGATCGTCGGCACTGCCGCGCGAATGCGCGTGTCGTCGGTAATGTTGCCCGTCGCTTTGTCGAGTGGCACGTTAAAGTCCACGCGTACGAGCGCACGCTTGCCCTGCAGAGCGATATCACGAATCGTTTTCTTGTTCATGCTGCCTCCTTGACCCGATCCATTAGCACATCTGCAATGATCGGATCATGACCGAGATACTCACTCATCAGAAATCGGACCGACGGATAGCGCATCTGCCCCTGCTCCAGCAGATTTGGTAGATCATCGGTGACATGGTTGCCGGTATGCAGAAAGTAGGGCACAGCAATAATCTCGGTTGCACCGGCATCTACACAGCGCTCAATCGCCACCGGGATGGGCGGATCATTGCATTCCATGAAGCCGACCTCGACGATAGGAAATGTGCCCCTTTTGCGGACCTCATCAACAACAGCAAACATATCAATGTTCGATGCGGGACGCGGGCTGCCATGTACCATCACCAACATTGCTTTCAAACAGCCACCTCATGACGAGCCCTTGTCGCAGGACACGCATCGGTCCCGTAGCGCGGGCATTGGGGAATATCACGACAAAACTGAGCGGCTTGCTCATCTGTATCGCGCCAAGCACCCGGTTCCATGCTGTGCTCGGCAACCGAAAGCAGAGCATCGGCTAGGCGCGGGTGGAAGCGCATGGCCTCGGCCACAACAAACTGAACATCGGGATGAGCACGCCGCGCAGCTTCAATACGTTTGGGCAGATCGAACGTCACGAATTTACCCGCGACCAGAAAGTAAGGCGCAATCGTAATGCGATCGGCACCTTGGGCAATACAGCGCGCGACCGCCACATCGAAATCGGGTTCGCTATAGTTCAAAAAGCCAACCTCGATGATCGCTGCATCGCCGCGCTCCCGCATCCGTGTAGCCAGTTCAAATAAGTTCTGCCCGGCACCACACAGCACACTGCCATGGCTAAACAAAACAATCGCGTCCATCAAACCTCTATACACCTGCCCTAGCCACGTGCGGGTATCTGGCAGGGCAACTATCCTTGAGTATTATAAACCTCTTCGGCAGCTCTCGTTGCGGGCGGTCAGCTATCCTAGCGTTGAATACCGGCATTCGGCGAAGCGCCATCAGAGCTTGCAGTGTCACCAAGGAGTGGTGCGGCAATAGGGGCGTGGCTTTCAGGGTTCGCGAAAGCATGTGTCGATCCTTCGCCGCCGGGCTCGTGGCCGAAGTCGTTCTCGCTGTGCGCAATCTGCTCAGGGACCACGGCTTGGTGCGCTGGATCAGCCATCGAACGACGGTATTGCGCATCGACCTGCGCTTGCAGCGGCTCGATCGTCTCCTCCGTCTGCTGCCGTTCAGCTTGTAGCGCTTGCTGCCGGGCCTCGAAGCGTGCCCGGTTGGCGGCTACTTCGTCGGGTGGGTTGGGATTATGCTCTTGGCCGGCTGGTACTACGCCATCCGGTAGTTCACCATTAGCCGAACGTCGTTCACTCATAAGCGGCTCCTCCATTCGGTAACTGGCGAGCAAAGCGCGTACCGCCGGCCGCTTTAGCGAATAAGGGCGTAAACCTCACCCGCTTTAGTGGTGGGATAGAAGCCCTTCCCTCGATTTATTCGGTTTAGATGTTGGGTGGTAGTTAGGCAAGATTATGATATAATTGGTATCTGCCTAAAGCGTTCAAATATCGTATCGGCCCGACGCGGGGACAACAGCGCCTTCTTGAGCAGATGCTTGAGGAGTGCCGCTGGCTCTATAACGAGACCGTGGCCTATCGCAAAAACGTCTGGGAACAGGAACAACGTACCGCTGATTGGTATGAGACGAAACGCCGGATTCCCCTGTTGAAAGCAGATCGCCCGTCGTTGAAGGGTGTTCACTCTCAGGTCTTGCAGAATGTCACGGAACGGGTTGATTTGGCCTTCAAGGCCTTCTATCGGCGTGTGAAGGCAGGTGCCGACCCTGGGTATCCCCGCTTCAAACAGTTTGGGCGCTACGACAGCATGACCTATCCGCAGTACGGAAGTGCCGCTCGCGTTGATGGGAAGCTGTTGATTCTCAGTAAGATTGGCTCGGTTCCCATCATCCTGCACCGGTCCATCGAAGGGACGCCCAAAACCGTAACCCTCAGCCGCTCCGCAACGGGCAAATGGTTCGTTTGTGTGAGCGCCGAAACGGACGGGGTGCCGCTTGCCCCATCGGAAAGCGCGATTGGGGTTGATGTCGGGCTGGCGTCGTTTGCGACCCTGTCGAATGGTGAGAAGATCGACAATCCCCGTTTCTTTCGGCGTGATGAAAAGGCGTTGGCGAAAGCACAACGTCGGCTCTCGAAAGAAGAAAAGGGCACACCGGCACGCACGAACCGCCGAAAGGTGGTCAGTCGTATTCATGAGCGGATTGCGTGTCGTCGGAGCAACTTCGCCCACCACCAGAGTCGGAAGCTGGTGAACAGGTTTGGCATCATCGCATTTGAGGACTTGAACATCACTGGCATGCTCAAAAACCACTGTCTGGCGAAAAGCATTGCGGATGCGGCGTG
>JBBRHB010000197.1:0-8198 GCA_038223355.1 Chloroflexales bacterium | reverse complement strand
CATAGAGGCGGAAGACCTGGCGGAAGCGCTCGGTCCACCAGTTGTAGCCGCTCGCAGCCAGCACGTCCCAGCGGTATAGTGGGTTGCCCCAGTACTGCCCGGTCGCGCTGAAGTAGTCGGGCGGTACACCGGCGACGACCGTCGTTTTGCCGTGGGCATCTAGCGAGAATAGGTCGGGATGCGTCCAGACATCGGCACTATCGTAGGCCACAAAGATCGGGATGTCGCCCACGATGTTGACATTGTGTAGGTTGGCGTAGCTTTTGAGCGCAAGCCACTGTTTGAAGAACAGATACTGAATATATTTTTGGAAGCTGAACTTATCCGCCACCTTGGTCTGCCACAGGCGGATGGCATCAGGTCGCCGGAGGGCGATGTCTGCTTCCCAATCGCTCCAGGTGATGCCACCATGAGCAGCTTTGATCGCCATAAACAGGGCATACTCGTCCAGCCAGTGGGCATTGTCGGCTTCGAAGTGGGCAAGTTCCTGTTGAAATTGCGGATTGCTAGTGCTTTGGAAGCGGCTGTACGAGCGCCGCAAAAGTTCCATTTTCCATTGGATCACCGGACCGTACTCGACCCGATCAGGGGGGAATGGCGGCACATTTTGCACGTCATCTGACAATAGCAGGCCCTCATCGCGTAGCAGGTCGGGGCTAATGAGTAGCGGATTACCGGCAAAGGCGGAGAAAGCAGCATAGGGCGAGTCACCATAACCGGTGGGTGCCAGCGGCAGGATTTGCCAGAGTGTCTGGCCGGTCTGCTGCAAAAAGTCTACGAAGTGATAGGCCTGCTGGCCAAGGTCACCGATGCCATAGGGGCCGGGAAAGCTGGTGGGATGCAGCAGGATGCCGCCGGCACGCTCAAGCTTCATGAAGCATGATCCTTATCGCTAACATAGCAGTAAACAATATCCGACGTGTCAACTTGGCTGCGCCAAGGCAGCACAGCGTTACGCGAGATGAAAAATCTCCTCAAGTCGCAGAAAGCCTTCATCTGGCCGGCGATCGTCGAGATCGACAAAGAAGAGTGCCATCTCGCGCTGCCATCGTTCGTTGACCTCGCGAGCAGCCATGGCTGCCAGTGCAGCAGCATAATTGGGCGTCTCGAAGTAACCGACGAGCAAGCCATCGTCGCGCAGGAACAACGAGTAGTTATGCCAGCCGGTCTCTGCCAGTGCGGCAAGCATATCTGGCCACACACTGCGATGGCGTTCTCGGTACTCGGCGAGCCGGTCCGGCTTGACCTGGAGGATAAAACAAACGCGTTCCATATCCATCTCCGTTTAATTATCCCATGGCATCCGCGTGCGCCCAATCTGTGGTTGACCATTCCGCAGCCGGGGCTCTGCAGAACTGATCAAGAGGTGTGCTTCGAAGGGCGCAGCATCCGGCGCACGAACAAACTTTAGCAGCAATTCGTTCCAACCTTCGGCCAGCAGGACTGTGCTGTATGACTCCGCGTCGCCATAATAGCCAGGTCGCAGCGGGCGATACCGGAAGGACTCCACCTTGACACTGCCATTCACCCATAGCTTGGCCGGGCAGGTCGTTGCCACACCGATGTAAACCTCGCGCGCGTCCGGGCTCCATAGGAACGTCTGCGCGTAGATCATGCCGGCACCGACAAAAACGTCGTTGAGCGGTACGGCGTTGTCTAATGAGTACATGTCGTGCCAGCTGCCGGGACGGCTTGTGATGGAAGATATGGGGCCGGTTAATTGCTCGGGCTCCTCGCTAACATCAAATAGCTCACGATCCGTTCTTCCGCCGGCCGGGTACGGATCGGCGAAGCGGTATTTATGCGCTCCAATGAGCGTAACCGGCGTGTCGACCTGTGCGGGGCGCAACGCAACCTGGACCGCTAGGTTGAGTCGATTGGTGTTTAGGAGCCGAGCCGCCGAGGGAGTGTTAAGCTGCCATGTGACCGGTACGGATGAGTGTGGAGGAAGATCGATCTCACGTTCCTGTGGCGCAGGCGGCCAACTCGCAGGCACATGCAATTCACAGTGCGCGTGGAGTGGGTCGGGGTGCGGATTCGTGAGGTGCGTGATGATCGTGGTCTGCGTGTCAGGCTTGACCGCAGGCGAGACGCCATAGGCGACCCCGACATGCAGATTGCCGGCAGTATAGTCGATGCGCATAGGATCGGCCGACCAAAGGGTTGTTATCCACGCCGGAGCATAGAGTGTGTGGGGATCGACCAAGCTATCCCCGTCGCTTGCTTTGATCCCATGTTCCACGAGAATACGCTGGGCCTGCACACAGACGCGTTCCGTCAATTCTGTAAGAGTGGTCGGCACCGGATTGGGGCCGTCGGAGGCATGGCGGATACCGCCCCATGACTCGTTGGTTGCAATCGTCTCACCGAGCGGTGCAGTCCAGCGCTCCGGCAAACCGTTACGTCCGGCAATAATTCCCAGAATGCTGCCGAGCGTGGCACCGGTGCAGTCGGTATCGTAGCCGCAGTTGACCGCTATGCAGAGCGCGTCGCCGAAATCCTGGCCATACAACCACCCGATCACCTGAAAAGCGATGTTGATGGGAGAATACTGGGCGACATGGTGGGGTGTAGCGGCAAGCACGCGTTGGCGCGCCGTTTTCCAATCCTCGCCTGCAGCGTGCGCCGACCGTGCGGCCGCAATTGCCTGTGCCGTTTTGCTCCAGGCCGGAATATAGGAGTTTGCAATCTCCAACAGTTGCTCGCGATCACTGATCACAAAGGCCGCCGCTTCAAGCGCCGTATTGAATAGTTCGCCGAAAACGCTTTCACCGCCGGCATGGTCGCAGATCGCATCTTCGTAAGCGTAACGTACTGCAACCGCAGGTAGCCCTGGCGCGATACAGGCCCAGATCTCGGAACGAATTGGGCAGCCCATACAATCTTTGAACCAATTATTGTAGGCACCGGACACCGGTGGTAGCAGACCGAGCTTCAAATTAGTTTTGCTAAGACCGTACTCGTCCCAGTTGTAGCCGATATGATCGAGCCAGTACTGAGCAAGATCCCCCGCTTTCAACTGTGGGCCAACCTCCTCCAGGGCCTTAAGCCAGATGAGTTGCATTTCTAGGTCGTCATTGGGGATGCCGCCCTCCTGCAGTTCGGGATACCACCACACGTCGAACGGTTCTGACTCGCCCCATGCCTTTTCCAACGGCTGGCCAAGTGTGCCACCACAATTCTTGCCGAGCCAGCAGCCATACACTTTGTCGCGAAAGGCGGTGCCTGTTATATCGATCATGCAGATCATCCTGCTGTAGCTAGGCCGTCAGTGGCCGGTCAACGCGGAACTCTTATCCGCCAAAGAATGGTGTCAGCCACTCAAGGGGAAGCTCTAGCCCGAAACCCGGTGCGTCGCTTGGCACGAGCCATCCGTCTTGAGGGACTGCCTCGCCGGGCAGTCGCCAGGCTTCTGCTAAGGGCACGCCGGGTGGTGTGCCAACAAAACACTCCAGCCATGGTACCGACGGCGTTGCATAGCTGAAGTGCTGCCCGAAGGCCGTGTTGCCACCACCATGCAACATGACACTTACGCCGGCCGCATCGGCGGCGGCCGCAATCTTCTGACAGGTCGTCAGGCCACCACACCAGTTAATGTCGGGTTGGAGGATGTCGACAACCTTGTGGTTAATCGCCCACTGGAAGGGGAGATGCGTATACCAGTGCTCTCCCGTCGCCAACGTCTGCCATGGGAGGCGCTCGCGCAGTGCGACGTGGCTATCGAAGTCTTCCGGGATGAGGCACTCCTCCATCCACTTCAACTTGTAGGGTCGCAGCAGCTCGGCAAGGCGCACGGTGTATTCGACGTCAAAGGCCATCCAGCAATCGAGCATGAGCTCGCAGTCATCGCCAATCTGCTCGCGCGTGCGTGCAACGAACTCCTCGTTTTTGTGGAGCCCATCAAGGCCATCGGCGGGACCGTAGGGGCAGGCCAGCTTGAAGGCTCGGAAGCCGAGCTCCTGGTACCAGTCAATATCATTGCCGGTACAGTAGCAGGGGATGCGCTCTTTTTGTGGGCCACCGAGGAGAGCATAGACCGGTTTGTCGAGCTGTTTGCCACGCAGGTCCCAGAGGGCCAGATCGACTGCACTAATGGCATATGACGCAAGTCCGACGGAGCCATATGGTTTGGTCAGCCGGAACATCATGTCGCCCAGCTTGGTGGTCGCATGACATTCCTCGCCTACTAATTGGGGTGCGAGATGATCATCAATCACGGCAGCGACAGCCCGGCCATTACCTGTATACCCCAGGCCCCATGTACCGTCCTCGGCAGTGACCTTACACCACACGCCTTCCCACTTCGGTAGCCATAGGTTGCGATGGGCCTTAACCTTGGGATAGCGCGACATTGGATTGGCGACTTCGGCCTCTTGAAACCACGAGGCACGGCGTGGTGTGGTTTTGTCCTCGTGAGGCGGGACATTGAGGCGCATCGCGCGAATCTCGGTGATCTTCATCGTTGTAGTTCCTTACACGTTCTTAGCCAAGCTTGTGGGCATCCACAACCTCCCAGTTAATGTCCAAGCCCAGCCCTGGTTTATCAGGCAGCGTGATGTAGCCGGCCTCGGGCCGCGGTTCACCGCTGAAAACCGTCCAGAACATTTCGTTACCATCGGGAGCGCCCGCCGGTGGCGGAAAGTACTCGGTGATGGGCGAGTTCATGTTGGCCATAATCAGGTGGTAATTGTGCATTTGGCCAGCGTGGGGTAACACCGGCAAATCATGCGCGGCCGCCAACGCCCAAATCTTGCGGGCCTCCGTGATGCCACCTGCTCGGTTCACGTCAAGTTGGACAATATCCACCGCCCGCCGGTTGATGAGCTCGCGAAACCCATAACGTGTGAACTCGTGTTCACCGCCGGAAATTGGCGTCGCACAGGCCGCCGAGATCTGAGCATAACCGTCGATATCGTCGGGCATAACCGGTTCCTCGACCCACGCCAGTTCCATCCCGGCATCTTCGAGCATTTGAATCATACGGATGGCGTAGCGTACATCCCAGCCCATGTAAGCGTCGGCTGCTAGCTCAACATCGGGGCCAATAACGGATCGCACGGTTTTGACGAGTTCGAGGTTACGCCGCATACCTCGTAGACCAGCGCGTGGACCATAGCCGAAGCGTTGCTTCATCGCGGTAAAACCCTGGTCCACGAAGCCCTGTGCTTCGGCAGCCAACGCGTCCAAATCTTCGGTGGCGTAGAGGCGGCTGGCATAGGCGCGGATGCGCTCTCTGGTACGGCCACCGAGCAGATTATAGACCGGCTGGCCGGTCGCCTTGCCCATAATGTCCCACAGAGCGATATCGATGGCACTGATGGCCTCAAGCGCCATGCCTTTGCGTCCGTAGTTAATACTTTCGCGGAACATACGCTCCCATATAAGCTCCACATCGAAGGGATTTTGACCCAGTACCACGTACTTGAGGTGATGCTCAAGTGTGTACAAGGCGTGGCCGTTGGCCGCACCGACAGTGCCGACCCCGGTCAGTCCTTCATCCGTCACGAGTTGGACTATAAGGTAGGCAATGGGGGGACCACCGGGCGTCCGGTTGCGCTGTGGCTCATAGAAGGTGCTCGATGGTGTAACGAGCACAGAGCCAACGCCCTTGGGAGTTGCTTCGCCTAGCGACTTCAGCGGAATCGTTCGAACTTCGGTGATATGCATTGGCGGTTCCTTAAGTCCGGTAGAACGGACGGAGATCATCAAGGATGGCGGCTAGCTCGCGGTGATCGTCTTCGTCGAGGGTCATGGCACCTGTCGCGCGCATTACGGCGGTATGAAAGATGCCGCGCTCAACCAGCACAGCTTTGCTTACCGGCAGACCGAGCAGCATCAGGAGGTTGATCAAGGGCAAGATGCGGTTGAAGATCGCGCGCGCAGCGGCTTCGTCACCGGCCTGGAATGCATCCCAGAGCTGCACGTAGACGTCGGTTACCTCGGCAGCAGGCATAAAGCCCCGCGCGCCACGGCGCATTTCGGAGATCATCCAGCGCCCAAACGCGCCGCCGAAGACGCCGTCACAGCTGTCTCCGGCAGCAGCGACTACCGCGCTCACATGGTGGGCACTCGGTGGCGCTTCTTCTTTGATATAGCGGATCTGTTCGATCTCATTCAGCAGCCGGACGAGAAAAGCCGGGTCCATGCCTGGAGCCGTGTTTTGTACAAAGACTGGTCGGTCCGCTGCCTGCCCGATCAGGCGGTAGTACTGAATGATCTCGGCGGGCGTGGCCTGGGATATGTAGGGCGGAAGCGCGATTACGGCATCTGCCCCTATCCGCGCAGCGTGTGCGGTGTGCTCGATGGCCACGGCCGTGCTGGCTCCAGAAACACCGACAACGACCGGCACCTGCCCAGCGGCCGTGGCTACGACCACTTCGACCAGTTGCTGACGCTCGCGGTCGGACAGATATTGTAGTTCGCTACCTAGCGCCGGGTAAACCAGACCATGCGCACCAGCGTCGATACAAAAGCGGACTTCGCGCTCAAGACTACCCTGATCCAGGTTGCCATCCGCATCGAGCGGTGTTTGGAGGACCGGGAAAATGCCCGCTAAGCGTTTGCTCATCTGCGCTCCATTATGAGTGATACAAATCGCCGATTGCCACTGCTTGGCCGCCGCGCCCGGCCGAGCGGTAGGCCGCATCGAGAAGTTCGACCGTCCGCCAGCCTACTTCCGCAGGCGAGCCGTTGGGGGCGCGCCGGAGAATGATGTCTACAAGATTGTTGGCGGGGGCGAAGCGTGGATAGCCGTCGTCCCCGTTCTGAAAAGGCTCAAGCTCCTGCCGCTCGTCGCCAGGACCCCGGATTGTGGTGGTCGTGCGCACCAAGTCCATATCGATAGCGCCGTGCTCGCAGTGGATCTGCAGATCAAGCTTGCGATGCATACCGTTGCCGGTACCGCCCACAATACCGAGTGCACCGCCTTCGAACTCAACCGTCATGGTGTCAACGAGATCGAGCGGTAGTCCATGGTTGCTCATTAGGCCCAGCACACGATGTGCTCGTAAACCAGTGACGAAAAAGAGTAGGCCGGCGGAGTGCGTTATTTGTAGATGTCCCATGCCACCGCCAGACAGGTGTGGCAGGCTGTAGACCGCACCGGGTCCATGTACGTGATAGGCACCGGGATGATCCGACGCATCATGTCCGCTCAGTAATCCCTGGATGGCTGAGCAAAAAACGCAACTGATAAACTGAATTTGCCCGAGCATACCAGATGCGATCACAGCGCGGGCGCGTAGCACATGTGGGGAATAGTGCCAGGGATAACCAACAATGAGTTCGCAGCCGCGCCGCTTTGCGGTCTCAACTAACGTTCGTGCATCGCGCGCATAGAGCACCAGCGGCTTTTCCACGACGACATTGACGCCATACTCAAGGCAATCCCTGGCAATCTGGAAGTGGGTTGCATGTGGCGTGGCGATGATTACACCATCGAGTTGCTCGTTTGCGAGCATGGGGTGATAATCCGTGTAGCGCTGTTCTACACCAAAGGCGTCCGCCGCAGCTTGTAGTCGCTTAGGCGTCGCATCGCAAAGCGCAACGAGGTCGGCGTCTGGATTCTGCTGGATGGCAGGGATATGGGTGAAGGTTGACCACCAGCCGGTGCCGATGATGGCAATCCGCGCTTTTTTCTGCATAGTGTGCGATCCCTCTTAGCTGCTAAGGCGATCAGAACGTGCACCGGCAGTGTCGTCTTTGGGTTCGATGAGACGATAGAAACGGCGCGCGTTCTCCCGCCATAGCTTTTGGCGCGCGATCGGCGAGAGGTGTGTGGTGAGGGCGTTAAGCGTGTCGACCCACCGCCGGTAGCTCGATGCCAGCAGGCAGATCGGCCAATCACTGCCGAAGACGACTCGATCTTCGCCAAATACGGCAAGGGCGTGAGCGACATAGGGCGCGAGGTCTACTGCTGTCCAGGTAGCATGATCGGCTGCGGTAACAACACCGCTGATTTTGCACATTACATTGGGGAGTTCGGCCAGTTCAGCCAGTTTCTTCCGCCAGGATTCTGGTGCGTGTCCGGCTATATCTGGCTTGCCGAGATGATCGAGGATGAACTGTGTCTCCGGGCACTGACGGACGAGCGCGATGGTCGGGGCGAGTTGGTGATGAGTAATGCCAAGGTCGAACGATAACTCGTACTCCGGCAGGAGCTGAACGCCACGAACAAACTGAGGCTGTACACAAAAGGC
>JBBRHB010000196.1:0-8206 GCA_038223355.1 Chloroflexales bacterium | reverse complement strand
ATCTTCGAGAACGCGCCCAATGTTGGCAACTAGTAGCTGAAACGCTACAGGTCGCCGTACTTGGACTTGGGTTGTGGCTAGGAGCCACAACCCAAGTCCCTTCGTAGTGTTTTTGCCCGAGCACCGCAGCCACCGGCATTGCTTCCGGCACGAAATTTGGGCTGCCCTGCGGCCTCTGCTCCCGAACTAGGGCCTTTGCCCGACCCCGGTGCCATGTCCTAACTCCCGATAACAGGCATAGTTATTTCGTAACTGGGCAGGTGTTCACCACCTGGTGAATGCTACATAACTTAACCCCGGCTCGACCTACGCGCGATGACCTACCACCCATCCACATACCGTCGTGCCCTGTCTTTTTTACGAAGGATCTCGCCATGCGCCGTCACCTACCGCTCATCTTAGCTGTTTTTTTCCTCGTTCTAGGGAGCGCACTGGTTTGGGCTCAAACTGGCTCCGCCAGTGTTTACCTGCCGTTGGTTGCCAAAAATGACAGTTCACAGCCATTGACTCCCACGGCTGAGCCGACACCGACGAACACAACGCCGGCGACACCAACGAATACCGCAGGCGGACCGACACCGACGAACACAACGCCGGCGACACCGACCGATACCACAGTAGCCACACCGACGAGTACAACCGGACCATCTTGTGACATTACGACCGGCTATCCCAATCTACAAGGACGGAACTTGGCCAACTGTGTGCTCCCTAACGCTAGCCTGACCGGTGCAAACCTGAATGGCGCTAACCTGAATGGCGCTAACCTCTTCGGCGCTCATTTGAGCAGCGCTAACCTGACGAATGCCAGTGCCACAGGAGCCGAGCTGAACACTGCTGACCTGACCGGTGCTACCTTGAGCGCCACTAACCTGAGCGGTGCTAACCTAACCAGTGCTAAGCTGAACAGTGCCGTTATGACCGGTGCCAACCTGTTTGGTGCTAATCTGAGCAGCGCTAATCTGAGCAGCGCTAACCTAACCGGTGCTAACCTGACCATGGCCACCAACTTAAGCACTGCTACCGTGACCGGCGTTACCTGGAGCAACACGACTTGCCCCGGTGGAGGCAACAGCGACGACTTTACACCCCATACCTGCGTAGGCCATTAGCCTCTTAAACAACCTAACGCCGTGCTCTCGACACCATGGAAAACACCGCCTCGGCCCAGTGCCCAGGCGGTGTTTTGGGTAGAGGAGTTCGTTACGGCAACGAGAACTGCTGCCAAATTAAGCAGTGGGCAGAACTGTTGTATTATCATGCTTGTTCATGTATTGAGGTAGGTCAAGTCCATGATAGAACCGGCTACGCTCCATTATGATGATGCTTACTTTGCTGCGCAGCTTTCTAAATCGCTGCATAAAGTGGCCTGGCAGTATGGCCGCCTGCTGCGCTGGGCCGGTGTGCCGCGCCATACCCCTTTACGGATCCTGGATGCGGGCTGTGGAGCCGCGCCGGCCCTGCGCTATCTGACGGCCGAGGGCTATTGGACACTCGGCACAGATTTAATGCGTTACCCGCTGGAGCAGGCCCACGTGATCGCGCCCGCCGCCCATGTCGTCTGTAATGACTTGACCGTGCCGATGCCGCTGGCAAATCAGAGCGTCGACGTTGTCCTGGCAGCGGACGTGATCGAGCACGTTCACGATGGCGGACTTCTGGCGAGCGAATGTTGGCGCGTCTTGCGACCGGGCGGTATTGTCATCATTAGCACCGTCAACCGCTGGGACCTGCGTCAGTGGACCCACCCGCTGCTTGGCCGCGTATGGTCAGCATGGACCGATCCGACGCATGTCAAGTTCTATACTCCCTGGGAGTTGCGGCGGCTGCTGCAAACTGCGGGCTTTGAGCATACCCGCGCCTGGACCGGCCTAAAGCCGATCGCCTGGTTGCCGGTCCGCTGGCGCGTTGGCATTCCTTATCCTCCCTTGATTGGCAATGGCCTGGCTGTGACCGGTCGTAAACCTTCCTCGCTAAAGGCAGAAAGATGACGCACATACGTTTATCGGCTTGGCGCAGCTTGCTTCATGAGATCGCGATCAATGGTTGGGGGGTGTTGCGCGAAACGCACAACGACTTCAGCTTGTGGCGCTTGATCGAATATCCCAAAATGACCGAGTACTTAGAGCTGGAGCCGGGTGCCGTCGTGCTAGACCTTGGCTCTGGCACCTCCTCTTATCCCTTGATGTTGGCCCGCGAAGGCGCGCAGGTTGTTGTCGTCGAGCTCGACCGTGAGCGGACCCGCTGGCAGCAGGCGCAGGCCGATGCGGGCAAAGCCGGTGTCGGCGCGATCTTGCCTGTTGTGGCCGACGCCAGCGCCCTCCCCTTCCACACTGCTGCTTTCGCCCGCGTAACTTCCGTCTCGGCCATCGAGCATATGTATGATGACACGGCGGTGGGCCAGGAGATTGCGCGTGTGTTGGAGCCGGGCGGCATCGGCGCGATTAGTGTGCCTTTCACGAATCACGAACGCTCAACCTTTTTCGCCGGCATCAAAGACTTTGACCGGGTTGATCGTAACGAGTTTGTGCAACGCGGCAAAGGCACGCTGGTGCGCTTCTATACGCCGGAGGATGTCGAGAGCCGCTTTGGCCGTGGGACAGGCTGCGAGATTACCCAGCGCTCGTTCTTTGGGCGCACGATCCTGAATGATTGGTATCACGAGACCCGTCGCAATCGCTACTGGCGCTCCTATATTCTTAAAGACTGGTTGCTGGCGGTCCTGATCCATCCGCTGGAAGAACGCTTCTTGCGCCAGTCCGAGCCGTTCGACATCATGTTTCAGTTTGAGCGCGCGGCTTGAAGGTATTGTACGTGGTCGGGGCCTACGGCCCCCGCTACCTCGCCAATGAAATCCATCGCGAACTACTCATACACTACACGCGGCATGGCCATCATTGCATCGTCTTCGCGGGTGTCACACCCGGTGAACTCCATGGCGAGGCTGTCAGCTACCAGGATGGTCCAATCAGCGTTGTGCGCCAACTCTGCCTCAACACCGGCCGCGACCGCGCTGCCTACGAAGTCGGCCGCCGGCTGCTGCACTATCCGCGCTGGCTGCCGCTCTTCCACGGCTACCGCCAGTTGTTGCGGCTCCATCCCGATATCGACGTTGTGCATGCTGATGCTGCCTACCCCATCGGTGCACTGGCCGCGCTGGCCACGCCGCGCCACATCGCGCTTGTCCCCTCGATCCATGGCGGTGACGTGATTACCTATCCCGGCTATGGCTATGGTCGCTTTCGCGTCGCTCGATCCTTGTTACGCTATACATGGCGACGGTCGGCGTTGGTGCGTGTCAATTCCCAACCCATGGCTGAGCGGGCCATTGCACTTGGTTGTCCACCGGCCAAGCTGCGTCCGGTGCTTGTCAATATCGGCTCGCGCTTTTTCGATGAGAGCACTCCCCTACTGGTGCGCCGTCAAGCCGCTCGCCGGGAAATCGCTGAAGCTCACGGACTTGACCCGAGCGCCCCACTCGTGCTCGCTGTTGGCCGGTTGCTGCCGCTCAAAGGCTTCGGCGACGCCATCGCGGCCTGGGCCACCTTGCGTGTAACCCATCCCACTGCTCGCTTACTCATTGCCGGTCCTGATTTCGTTGATCCGATCACTGGCGATCAACGCCGGCTCCTCGCGGAGCAGATCGAACGGCTAGGGCTGGCCGAGCATGTGCTACTGCTGCCTGGCCTCGATTACGAGCGTGAGATGGCCCGCTACCTCCTCGCCGCCGATCTGCTGCTAGCAGTGGCCCACATCGAGGGCCTCAATCGGGTCGTCGCCGAGGCCGGGAGCCAGGGCACGCCCGCCGTCGTCTCAACGACGACGCCGATCGCCGCCTTGGTCGCACAGCTTGATGCCGGACTCATTGTGCCCCCGCACGCGCCTCTCGAGATTGCCGCCGCGTTACGCCAGTTGCTGGATGAACCGACCCTATGGCAAAGCTGTGCTGCTGCCAGTCGTCGCCTCGCCCAGCGCTTTCGCAGTGAGGTAATCGCCGACCAGTTGCTCGCGGTCTACACCGAGGCGCGGACTATCACCACTTTGTCAGCTTAAGATTGTTGACGCATCAAGCCCGGGCATGGTACGGTTGCGATACCAACGTTTGCCTCATGTGCATGGCATGATCAACTCCTCCGCGTGCTGCTTGGCCTGTCTGCGGTTCCAAGCCCGTGCTGAATGTGAATCATGAATCTGCCCCCGGGAGATATTGGCGAGAAGGAGAGAGGAATGGTGGGTACTAAGTCATGGCGCGGTCGCGCTAGAGTCTTTAAGTTAAGCGTCGGTCTGCTGGTCATTGTTGCATGTTATGCAGCAGCTTCCGCTTCTGCAACCAATGCTGTTCAGTTGAATAGCCCTCAGTTGGCTCAAAGCCCGGCTTCACTACCGCAGGCTAGTCTCCAGCCGAGCAAACCCCAGTTTGCCCAGAGCGCGGATATCAAAGCTCTGGCTACGGTTGCTGCCGCGCAAAATGTATCGACTGATGCGGCGCAGTCGCTGCACCCGCGTGTGGCTCAGGACCCTGCCGGCAACGTCCATGTTGTCTGGGATAGCGTCGACGGCACTGCACGGGTCGTACGCTATGCAAAAGGCACCTGGAACGGTTCGGGCTATGCTTTTGCTGCGAGCAGCGTGCTAGCAGATGTCAAGGGCTACGGTTACTCGTCACCGAGTGTGGCCGTTGCCCCTAATGGCACAGTCATGGTGGGCTGGAGCCAGAGCGATGGACTCCGCGTCAAGAGTTGGAGCTCCGGTGCCGGTCAGCCTAGCGGCAACGCTGTCTTGCTCGGTAGCGGCATTCAATCGTCGATCTCGGCGGATAACGCCAGTCGCTTCCATATTGCCTGGAATGGGAACTACGAGGTGCAGTATTGCCAGTTCGAGAATGGTGGCTGCAGCTATCGCGATGCCTTCTCCACCAATGCCGCTAACCGGCCCGATGTTGCGGCCGATAGCAACGGTGGTGTGCACATCGGTTGGGATCGTGGTAACGGTATTTTATACCGCAACCGTCCCAGCGGTGGCGGCTTTGGCTCAATTCAGACGCTTGATAACGGCGGCAACTATCCTCAGATCGCGGCAGACGGTCAGGGCAATGTACACATCGTTTGGAGTCGTGACTTCAATATCCAGTATTGCCGGCGAACACTGACCTCCGGCTGTGGCAACGGACATGTGACTAACGTGGGCAACGATATCCAGCCTTCGGTGGGCGCGACCCAGGACGGCAATGTCGTTATCGCCTTTGCCGTTTCCGATAAGCAGGCTATTAATGCTGATATCTTCGAACAAGGTGCGTGGAGTGGCGCACGCAGCCTTGCCGGTGGTGCCGTCTCGCCCGATGTGTCGGCCCGTTCGTACTCCAATCGCTTGTCTGCAGTTTGGAGTGGCAACTATGAGATTCAGCATGCATTTATAGCCGTCGGCAACGTCCCACCCCCACCTTCACCGAGCCCAACCCCAGCACCGGAGCCGGTGCCACCCGCTTACACCGGCCAGTTTGCCAATACTTTGTTCCAGCAAGTGTGGGACCGAACTGACCGCGCAGTACGCGATGGGGTATTAACCACGCCTCGCTCATGGATTTGGGGCCCCCAGCCGATTACCGGCGCGGCGCAAGAGGCATATAGCGATAGCCCCGGTGGTTCACGTTTAGTGCAATACTTCGATAAGAGCCGCATGGAACTCAACGATCCAGCTAAGGGCGTGGTGACAAACGGCTTGCTGGTCGAAGAGATGATTAATGGTCAGGTGCAGATCGGGAATACGGCGTTCCGATCATCCGTGCCCGCCGAGCAGGCCGTGGCAGGCGATCCGATTGAGGCTAACCCCACCGCGCCGACCTATAGCTCCTTCCGCACGGTTGCTTTTCCGGCCAATCAAGCGCACGCGCCCAACCTGGTAGGACAGGTTGTTTCGGCCGTGTTGGCGCGTGATGGCAGCGTCAACTATCTCGGTAATTTCTACCAGTATAATGTGGTCCTAGGCTCCTATGACTCAACGTTGGGTCATAATATACCGGCCATCTTTAACACGTTCTTTCAGCAACAAGGGCTCGTATACGAGGGCGGTTACCATAATGGCCAAGTGATCGATCCCCTGTTTGTGGTTGGTCTGCCATTGAGCGAGCCGTACTGGGCACAGGTTAAGGTGGGCGGTACGATCAAGGACGTGTTAATGCAGGCCTTCGAGCGCCGGGTCGTCACGTACACCCCCACGAATCCTGCCGGCTTCCAGGTCGAGATGGGGAACGTCGGCCAGCATTATCTGCGCTGGCGTTACGGTCAATAGCTGGCGAGCATGTCCGAGATACGATAGGAGGCAGGCCAAGCTGGCCTGCCTCCTATCGTATCGCCCCCACTGCAATTATCCTCGGCCAACAGTGTAGCCTGCTTCTTGTACTGCGCTTGGCCCCGCAGTGCCCCTTACCTTCGCATACTGCTAACATAGGACTTTTGAGAAGGGCTCGCTCCACAGCAATCCTTTACGCTATGACTACGCTAAAAAGTGTGTGGCGATGGCCATGCGTAGACCAACCTGCACATCGTCTACGCTCCTGCCATACCGTGCCACGCCATCATAAGAGGTCGTGGTCATGCTCAACCGTCTTCATCACCGTATAGCTTGGAAGCAGCAGCGCGTTGGTTCTCTGTTCATACTACTAACGTTGCTCCTCGTGGTCACATTGTGGGCGACATCGGCCGGTGCCGCAACGCTTGGTCCGATCCAAAATGTGTCGAATGATAGTGCACAGGCGATTAACGCCCACGTTGCCCAGGATCCCGCCGGCAATGTTCACGTAGTCTGGGATAGCACCGCCGGCACTGCTCGTGGCGTGCGCTATACCAAAGGCAGTTGGAACGGTTCCGGCTATACCTTTGGCACAAGCACGCTCCTGGCGGATGTCGCAGGCTACGGTTACTCATCACCGAGCGTGGCGGTTGCTGCCAATGGCACAGTCATGGTTGGCTGGAGCCAGACTGATGGACTCCGTGTTCAGAGTTGGAATGCCAGTCAGGGCCAGCCAAGTGGCGTTCCCGCCTTCCTTGGCTCGGGCGTGCAGTCAGCGATCGCGACGGATAGTGCGAACCGCTTTCATATCGTGTGGAACGGCAACTTCGCCGGACAATACTGCCAGTTCGAAAATGGCAGCTGTAGCCTCCGAACGACCTTTTCAGACACTCAAATCAACCGGCCGAGCATCGCGGTCGATAGCCTTGATAACATTCATATTGTGTGGGACATCGGCAGTGGTATTGGCTACCGCAGCCGGGCTGCAGCCGCGGCTTTTGGTGCCCCGCAAACCATTGATGCCAGTGGCAACTTCGCCTCGATTGCAGCTGATGGGCAAGGTAGCGTTCATATTGTCTACAGCAGCGCGTATGCTATTCAGTATTGCCGCCGGACGTTTACGAGCGGCTGTACAGATCAACATACGAGTAGTATTGATCAAGATCTTGCACCATCGATTGGCGTGAAGCAGGATGGCAGTCTTGCAACCGCCTTTCGTGACTCGACCACACAGAAACTCTTCTATGATGCCAAGGAAAACGGGAGTTGGTCTGGACCTCAGCCTATTGCACATGACTCAACGACTCCTACCATGTCACCCCGTCCCTATACGAACCGGATGTCGCTGGTCTGGAGCGACAATTACCAGATTCAGCATGCACTGCTCACGGTTGGCTCGGGACCGCCGGCGCCGACGCCAACCCCCCCGCCGAATCCAGCACCGCATGGTACGCTGACCTTGAATAGCGGCAAGGCCTACGCGAATAGTTCAACTGTAAGTGCTCGCATAACAAATAGTGGAGGCCCGGCTACAACATATGCCTTGAGCGTCGGCGGGCAGACCATGAACGGTCAGTGGAGCCCGGACGGCGCGGGTGGGCAAACTATCTCCGTCAGCCTGCCTGCTACGTCTAGCTGCCAGGCAACAACCGTTACTGGCACGCTCACCGGTCTCGGCGGTACGGCATCTTTCAGTGCGAGCATCACCTATGACGGTGATGTCCAAGCCACTGCCACCCCTATGAATCCGAACTTGGCCTCGAATAATCGGCCCATCGGCGGGCTGCAGCCGTTGGCGATGACGTTGAGCTATGGCGACAAGCAGTTTACCAACGAACCGCTGGCGCTCCTCTATATCGATCCCCTGCCGGGAGAATGTAGTGGTATTAATGGCTACTTTATTGGGGCCGCGAGCGAC
>JBBRHB010000195.1:0-8216 GCA_038223355.1 Chloroflexales bacterium | reverse complement strand
AGGTGCCGGTATGTTTCCATAGCGAGGACGACATCAATGTACTGCCCTTGGTTGTCAATAATGTAGCGTTCTTCCATTGAAACCCCGTCCCCTGCAAGTTGATGCAGCTATGATACCCTGCTACTGCCAGTTTAGCTACTTGAAAGCGCTCAACTACGCACAACACCCATCCATGTGATTGCGGAGAAACGCCGCTGTATGGATGGGTGCATGTTGTAGCTGTGGGCTAGAGGATGCGCGCTGGGTTATCCTTTTCGTCCTACACTCATCTCGGAGAGGACTTCCAGGGTGCGCGGCGGGATTGATAGGGTGGGCGGGGCGGCTTTGGAGGTGACGGCCCAGAATTGCTCAACCGTGGTCTCCCACTGGGCTAGCAGTTGTTGCGCACGTTGGCTACCGGTGAGATCGGCATGCTGCTCGATTAAGCGGCGGAGTTCGTCGATTTGCCATTGTTCGCTCAGGCGGGTGTGGTTGACCATGTCCGTGTTGATGGAGGCCGGTGCCACGCCCTCGGCGTCCCACAGATAGGCGGTGCCGCCGGTCATGCCGGCTCCGAAGTTGTGCCCGACCGGACCGAGGACGACTACGGTTCCGCCGGTCATGTACTCGCAGCCGTGGTCACCAACGCCTTCCACCACAGCCAGCGCGCCGCTGTTGCGGACTGCGAAGCGCTCACCGGCTAGGCCGGAGGCCCAGAGGGCGCCACCGGTTGCGCCATAGAGGACGGTATTGCCGATGATCGCGCTGGTTGCTGCCTCGAAACGAGCGTCGGGACCGGGCCGCACGATAATCGTGCCGCCACCGAGGCCCTTGCCAACATAATCGTTCGCCTCGCCTTCGAGTTCAAGGCGGAGGCCCCGAATGCCCCAGGCGCCAAAGCTCTGCCCGGCGCTGCCCTGGACGTGCACAATAACGCTGTCGTCGGGCAAGCCATCATCGCCATAGCGTGCGGCAATCCGGCCGGCAAGGGTTGCACCGACCGTGCGATCAACGTTGGTGATGCTGCAATCGAGTTCGACCCGTTCGCCATCCAGGGCGGCCTGGGCCGCTTCAAGGATGTAGCTATTGAGCGGTCCTAGTTCGACCGGCGCACGCTGACCGGCCCAACTGCGCGGCGCAGTGGGGTCAACCTGCACCAGCAGGGGCTCGACCTGCAAGGTATCGAGGTGTGGGTCGCCGAAGGTCAGGCGGGTTAGGAACTCGGTATGGCCGACGATCTCTGCCAGGCTGGTCGCACCCAACTCGGCCAGGATCTCGCGCACCTCCTCGGCCAGATGGAGGAAAAAGTGCATGACCGTTTCGGGCGTACCGGCAAACTTGGCTCGCAGATCGGGTCGTTGGGTGGCGATGCCGACCGGACAGGTATTGGTATGACAGGAGCGGGCCATGACGCAACCCTCAGCGATCACGGCGGCGGTGCCGAAGGAGTATTCGTCGGCACCGAGTAAGGCGGCGACGATGACATCGCGCCCAGTTTGCAGGCCACCGTCGGTGCGGAGCCGCACGCGGTCGCGCAGACCGTTGCGTACCAGAGTTTGCTGGGTCTCAGCTAGGCCAAGTTCCCAGGGAATACCGGCATATTTCATTGACGAGAGGGGCGAGGCACCGGTACCACCACTGTGGCCACTGATCTGGACCACATCGGCTCCGGCCTTGACCACGCCCGCAGCGACGGTGCCAACGCCGGCTTCGGCGACCAGCTTGACCGATACGGCTGCGGCGGGATTGGTTTGCTTGAGGTCATAAATCAGCTGGGCCAGATCTTCAATCGAATAAATGTCGTGATGGGGCGGTGGCGAAATCAAGGTGACGCCGGGAATGGTATGGCGAACGCGGGCAATCTCCTCGGTCACCTTATGACCGGGCAGTTGACCGCCCTCGCCGGGCTTCGAGCCCTGGGCCATTTTGATTTGCAGCTCCTGGGCGGCCATAACGTAGGCCGGTGTCACGCCGAAACGTCCCGAGGCGATCTGCTTGATCTGGCTGTTGCGGTTGTCGCCATAGCGGACCGGGTCTTCGCCGCCTTCGCCAGAGTTGCTCATGCCGCCCAGCCGTTCCATGGCAATTGCGAGTGTGGAGTGGGCTTCGGCAGAGGTCGAACCGAGCGACATCGCGGCGGTCGAGAAGCGTCGTAGGATGGCTTCGACCGGCTCGACCTCAGTTAGCGGACGTGCCTTTTGTGGCAACAAGCCGAGCAGATCACGCGGCGCCACGGGTGGCCGCTGGTGGACGAGCTTGGAGTAGGCGCGGTAGGCGTCTTTGGGGTCGCCATCGTAGGGCTTGAGGCCCACGGCGGCATGCAGAGCATGCACGGTTGCGGGTGTGTTGGCATGGAATTCGCCGTCTTTTTTCCACTTGAAGATGCCGGCATGGCGCAAACCCGCCTTGCCGGCGGGATGAAAGGCAGCTTGATGGGCATTAAGCACACCCTGGGCGACATCGTTCCAGCCCAGGCCGCCAAAGCGGTTCGCAATACCGGGCAGGCAGAGGTCGATGATCTCGGGCGCCAGGCCGATGACCTCGAAGAGTTGGGCACCGCCGTAGCTATCGAGCGTGGCAATGCCGATTTTGGACATGATTTTACGCAGGCCCTCGTCGACTGCCGCAACATAGTTAGCTTCGCCGCGGTCACCGTCGGGGGTCGTAGCGGCGCTGCCGGCCTTTTTCTGTGCCACACGCTGGTCGACGATCCATTCCTCGCGCGCTGTGGCGAGTGCCAAAAATGGGTGGACAACCTCGGCCCCATTGCCGATCAAGCAGGCAACCTGATGGACATCGCGTGGTTCACCGCTTTCGGCAATGATATTGGTCCGCGACCGTAGCCCTGCACCAAGCAACGCTTGGTGGACCGCGCCAACTGCCAGGAGAGCCGGGATCGGCGCATGCTCGGCGTCTACCGCACGGTCGCTCACGATCAGTAATGAAGCACCAGCCTGGGCAATACTCACTGCTTCAGCCTGGAGGTGCCTTACGGCCGGGAGGAGACCTTCCGGTCCGTCAGCGACCGGCCAGACGGCAGTGAGCGTAGTAGCCGGGAACTCGCTCTGCTCGCGAATGGCACGTAGCTCGTGGGCGCGCAGGACGGGGCTTGCGATCTCAAGCAAATGGGCATGCTCGGGCGTTTGCCCTAGCAGGTTACGCCGGTGGCCCAGGCGCATGCGTACCGACATAACCAACTTTTCGCGGAGCGGATCGATCGGCGGATTGGTGACTTGGGCGAAGTGCTGGCGAAGGTAGGAGTAAAGTGGTCGTCCTACCTGGGTCATCGAGCCGGCCGGGGTATCGTCACCCATGGAGCCAACCGGCTCGTGAGCGTCGCGCGCCATCGGTTTCAGGATGACCTGGACATCTTCGGCAGTATAGCCAAAGGCGGTCTGCAAGGTGGTGAGTTGCGGGGTAAGGTCGGGCTCGGGAGTGGAGTCGATGGGAGGCCGCAAGACGCGACTGTGCTCCTTGAGCCAGTCGCCATAGGGGGCAAGCGCTGCGAGTTCGCGCTTGATCGTCTCATTTTCGAGGATCAGGCCGCGTTGGGTATCGACCAGCAACATCTCGCCAGGACCGAGGCGGCCCTTGCTAATGATATGGCGGTCATCGATCGGCACAGCACCGGCCTCCGAGCCACAGACGACCAGTCCATCGTCGGTTACGAGGTAGCGCACGGGTCGTAAACCGTTGCGGTCCAGGGCGATGCCGGCGCTGATGCCATCCGAAAAGCAGAGTGCTGCGGGACCGTCCCAGGGGGCGATTAGGCCTGCGTGGTACTGATAGAAGGCGCACAGGTCGGGATCAAGATCGGGATGTTGCTCCCAGGCGGCCGGGACCAGAACCGTCAGCGCATGGGCGACCGACCGTCCCGAACGGACCAGTAGCTCTAGCGTGTTATCAAGCTTCGATGAATCACTGCCCGCAGGATTAATCACTGGTTTGAGCCGTTCCACATCCGCGCCCCATACGGGCGAAGCCAATTCGGGCTCACGGGCGTGGAGCGCGGCAACGTTCCCCGCAAGAGTATTGATCTCACCGTTATGCGAAAGCAGGCGGAAAGGCTGCGCATTCTCCCAGTTCGGCATAGTATTGGTGGAAAAGCGCTGGTGATAGACCGCGAGCGCCGACACAAAGCGCGAGTCCTGGAGATCTGGATAGAAACGTCCCACCCCTGTCGCGGCCAGCATCCCTTTATAGACGATTGTGCGGGACGACAAGGAGGGCAGATAGACCGACAAGCCAGCATCCTGGGCGGCGTGCTCGATCGAGCGACGCAGGAGGTATAGCTTGCGCTCCCACGCCTCGCCAGCGGTGATGTGGTCGGGACGAAGAAGGAGAGCTTGCTCGGTCACGGGCCGGGACGCCAGCGCACGAGCACCGAGGGCGTCATTATCGGTGGGCACGGTGCGCCAGGAAAGCAACGAAATACCGGCAGCGTTGCACTCGCTTGCGATTAAGGCACGGGCAGCCTCGGTTGCCGTTGGCGGCAAGAAGCATTGGGCTACCGCTAGGTCGCCCTGGGCGGGAACTGCAACTCCGGCAGCCGTTAAGTGTTCGGCCAGGAGAGCGTGGGGGAGTTGGGTCAGGATGCCGGCCCCATCGCCACTTTTGCCATCGGCGTCGACACCGCCGCGATGTTGGAGGTTGCGCAGCGCGGTCAGGGCCATTGCCAGAACATCGTGCGTGGCGCGGCCATCACGGCGCGCGATAAAGCCGATGCCACAGGCGTCGTGTTCCCAGCGCGGATCGTATAAACCAATCGGTTCCCAGCTATTCACGTGCGGCCTCCTTCACAACCGGCGGCTCTAGCCGCAGTCTCAGCTTGTGGATGGGGTCACGCACATCGTTGTGTCGTCGGAACCGGCGATGGTTATTTTTTAGCTACACTGCATAGTACGTCGGGATCGATAGAAATGCGCCCGCCAAAGCGCTGCAGTCATTGCAGTGAGGCGGGCGCGTCAATGCGTCAAATAGTTGTTAAGTGATCAGAGCGTTTGTGTAAAGTGCAGTACAGTATAGCGCATTTTTTATGCGTTGTATACAATTTTAACCTAGGAATGCTCGAATCTGCTTAGAAGTGGCAAAAACCAAGTGTTGGTAGCAATCGCCCTAGGTTGCTGCTGGAAGCCAGGTGGGAGCGGCAATGGTGCCGGGATGGCTGCCAGCAGAATCGGGGGCGATGTCCTGGGTAAGCAGATATTCTGCAATCAAACCGGCCGGGGGCACGACACCCCCGCCGTACAACTCCGTAATCTCCGCATCGCTCAAGGGCCGGTTCCAGAGACGCACCTCTCGAATCTCGCCTTGAAAGAAGCTGTGGAGATCGCGTGTGCCTACGCGGAGCGGTGAACCGCCCGCCGTGGGCGTGATCGTGGCCGCATAGAGATCGCTATCGCGCCTGACTCCGTCGCGATAGATGGTGGTGTTTTGACCGTCGGCCACACCTACGACATGCAGCCACGTCCCGAGTTGTAGATCGTCCTGGAAGTAGCTCCCCACGCCGAGGGCACCCTCAGGGTTGAAGATATAGAAGCTGATGCGATTGGCTCGGCCGTCGGTCGTATCCTGGCTGTACATGCGAAAGGTCCACTCGTGCCGCCCAAGGTCACCTTTGCCAAGCCAGTGGACGTAGCGCGAGCCGTGCGTTCCTTCAGTCTGTGGAAAGACCAGTGTCGCAGGCCGAATCCAGGCCGCGATTGTTAACTTGCCCGTCGTGGCGACGCTGAATTCGGGAGCACTCGGGATCTCAATATAGGTCTGCGTGCCATCGAAGTGCAGCCAGGCGGGGTGACTGGTCATTGCCTGCCCCACACTCCAGGTGACCTCGAAGATCGTCGTGCCGAGCTATGAGGATACTGCATAGCCGTTTAATTGATCAGCAACCTGCAACAACTTGCCTAATGTGGTTGCATATGACTGCGTACCCTGGTAGCCGTGGATTATCGTATTTCGTGCTTCTAGCCCTTCCTGGAGTATTTGATATTGCTCTTTGTCAAGAAGTCCCTGGGAAAACAGGCTTTTTACCAAATACATTAAGTTGTCTTGTGGCAATAGGATGTTCTCCTCTTGAGCCAACCTCCGCAACAGTGCTTCAATTGCGGTCCATGTCAAGAGCAAGGCTGCTTCCCCATGTTCCTGCTCAGACAACTGGCGTCCTTCCTGCAATCGATATGCAATATCTGGTCGATCAAGCAAGATGGCAGCTCGGTTTAATCTGAGTTTACTATCTTTGGGGTTTGTCACCACAAGTTCAAAACGCCACGCCTCTCTATCCTCAACAGCTTGCGCAATTGCATCCAGTTCAGGGGATTGGGTAAGAGACTCTTGGGTTCTCACTTCAACTATGACGGTCTCATGGTCATTACGTGCAATCATATCGAGGCGAAACGGAGCAAGAAAAGCAGGCAACTGATCACGCGATGGCGCAATAATCACGTCATAACCTTGCTCACGATATTCACGTGCGACGTCTTGCAGACGTTCTTGTTCTCTTGCGGTTAGGTTGGCTGCCATCAGCTTAACTCCTGGTGGTTAGGCGCTAGCTCAATACGTATATGTAAAAACTCATTGCCCCGACAAAATCCTTCTGCAAGAACTGGCGACATTCCGCGTACACGAAAACTACCATTCAAGTCTGTTTTCCTTACCTGTGTATCCGTGATTTGTCTGTCATCCTCATAAACTAATCCATTCAAGGCATCTTGAATCGGTTTAATCATGTTATCATTGTCAATACGTACTGCGATACCATCGTGGTAGTACGTCACTGTCAGTTTTAGATTGCCTGCAACAGGTGACGCATGATCGGGCCAACGCCTCGCTGCTGCATCATGAACCGTCTGCTCCCAAGCGCGTAATCGATCCGCCCTCCGCGTTTGATACGAGACTGGTGGGCCGTCAACAATAAATTCGAATGGGAACATATCTATGAGCCCATCAATACGAAACGCACTCTCATTATAACGCTTGAGTCGATAGGCGGGAGGGGTGCATGCAGAGCGTCCCGGATGGCTATCGACGCGCTCCATAGGCGGACGGCCCGCGCCGCGTGGCCCTGCGTGCCTGCGACGGCGGCTAATGCCTCGATGGCGGCACCGCAATTCCACTTATAGTCCATGTCACGAAACACAGGTAAACTCTCAGTGCAGATCTTGGCGATAGTCCGGCACGCCGTGCAGTCGTCGGTATCGTCACTTCGTCTGCTTGCTGAACAGCAGCAGGGCAATCGGAAGTAGGACGAGTGTGCAAATAATGTCTGATTGCAGGCCCGTTGCAAGCGGGGGAGCACTTCGCCCAACTTGGGCATGGAAAATGGCGGACGAGCAAAAGTCGCCGGTAATGAGCCCAATCGCACTCATGATCTCTACGAGGAGCAGTGAACGCCACGAGCTGAACTTGCCGTGTGTGACGATCAGGGTTAGGCCACCGATCAAGCCGGCAATGCCGTCGCCGACTGCGTAGGCAGGCGGAAACGGAAACGAGATGCCAGGCTGCGTAAGGTGGGGAACGCCGGTCAGGGTATAGCCAACCGCGCCGACGAACAAACCAACCCATGGACCTCCAACAACACCAGCAAAAAGGGTGAGGGCCGACGTTAGTGACGTGAGGGAAACGGCACCGATCCTGGCAGACGCGTAATGGTCTGCAATGATCGTACTCATCACGGCGTAGAGAAGCGCACCGCCGATCATCATGAAGATGTGCCGTTCCTCGACATGCCAAATGTTAACAGGGCTGTTTGCCTGCGCAGGTGCGGGCTTGCCGGCAGGCCTTGACAGCACTTTATCCCCAATCGTAATCAGGGAACTGAGAAGGCCAATAACGAGGCCGATGTTTGTTAGTGTCTGCCAGTTCATAGGACCTCGCCGCTCCACCGTCGGCTAGTACGTCACTGATAGATTCGAGGCCATCGTTCAGGCCGGGGCAGGTTGCGCCCGTTAGCCCGAAGCTCCTTGATAGCAAGATACACCCTGCAATGGGGCCTGTCTACGGCGTGTTTGTAGACAGCAGGTCTCCGGCAAAGAAGCCATAGAAATTGTCAACGTCGGTCAGGAGTCTGATCAGCTCCCTGTAACAAAGTCAACTCCGAGTCTAAGAATGCGTTTAGAAACTATTCCATGTCTACACAGTCGATCATTCAATCATTTGACTGCGCTGAGTCTTTCTCATATAGGGACGTTCTTCCTGTTCGTTCGGTGCAATCTTGTGAAGCATTCGAGAAATCGAGGCAA
>JBBRHB010000194.1:0-8283 GCA_038223355.1 Chloroflexales bacterium | reverse complement strand
TGCTATTGACCGCTACGAACCCAAACGCTATCATAAACAGATAGTGAAACATCCAAAAATACAAGGCGAGTGGGCGCGTTGGTTAGCACTACAATCGCCTGCGGACCTGCGCGTCCTGGCACGCGGCTGGAACTTTTCTCCTAACACCTCTGCTACTGATTTAGCGGCGGCGATCCTCGATCCGGTCGTTGTTCAAGCCAAGTGGGAGCGGTTAAGCGGACCTGAACAAGCGGCTCTGCGCGAGATTCTGGCGGCGGGCGGTACCTTGCCGGTCGCAATCATGGAGCGCGCCCACGGCCGCGTACGTGATCTGGCCAGTTTTCCCAATGCCCGCAGCTACCTCGAAGCCCTCTCGGCTCCGCCCTCGCCCGCCGAACACTTATATCTTCTCGGCTTGATCATCCGTCATCATGACGAGCGTGGCCAAATCTACAAAGTGCCGGTCGAACTCCAGGCACTCTTGCCGGCGGTTCCACCTCCTGATCGCCACTTGCACCTTGTCGAGCAGCCTGCGCCGCCGGAGGTCGATCTTGGCGACCGCACCTTTATCGAGCAGATGATCGAGCGTCTTTTGACCATAACCGATCAAGCGCCGCTCCAAACGCTCGACGATGGCAGTCTGAATAAAAAAAGTATGCAGCAGGTCGCGGCACAGATGAGTCCGCCGGCCGACCTGCGGGGTGTCCGCCGTGAGGTAGACTGGCCCTGGCTCGCTTTTGTGCGGGCGACTGCCGTGGCCGCCGGCCTATTGCGTCGCACCGCCGATGGCCACCTCCATGTCGCCTCCTCAGGCGAAAAGTGGCTAGGGGCCAGCCCGGTTGAACGTAGCCGTCAGCTGCTGGAAGGCTGGATCGCAAGTCCACTAGATGAACTGATATTGCTGGCCGGACTGCGCTGGCGCTCCACGCCCTTTGGCCTCCAACTTCCTGCCGCCCGCCGGACATTATTGCGCTTGTTGGCAACTCTCCCCGCTACCGCTTGGGTTGCGCTACCCGACGTAGTCACAGCCGTCTACACCGTGGATCCCTACTTCCTACGGCGCGACGGGCGTTTTGATACCTGGCTCCTGTACGATGCGTCCGGGCAGTTGCTTGCGGGCGAGGCGCACTGGTCGGCAGTTGAGGGCTTGTTGATCGAATATGTGATCTATATCCTGCACTGGCTGGCGCTGGTTGATGTGGGCGTCGTCACCGACACACAAACCCGGCTGCTCCACCTGAATCCGATCGGCGCACATTTCTTAGCAGCTGCTCCACCACCTCCCCCCCTGCCGGTCGAACCACTTATCGTGCAAAGCACCTTTGAGGTGCTCTGTCCGCCTCACAGTACCCCCTATGCCCGCTTCCAGCTCGCCCGCCTCGGTGAGCGCGTCAATAACGGTGAGGTCGCGATCTATAAACTAACCCGCAAGTCACTGCTCCGCGCCGCTGAGCGCGGGATCAGTGGCGAGCAAGCATTAACCTTTCTGCGGGATGCCAGTCTCTCGACCCTGCCACCCGCCGTTGAATACAGTATCCGCGAATGGAGCAGCCAAGCTGGGCAGGTCATGCTTGAAAGCGCGGCTCTCTTGCGCGCCGACCCAGTCTTACTGACCGAGCTACGCCGCTCCAAAGCCGTAAAGTTGCCCGCTGTCGAAGAGCTTCGTCCGGATCTCTGGCGCATCCCAGATGGCGATGCGCCGGGCGTTGCCGAACGTTTGAAAGCAGCCGGTTTCGGCGTCGCAGCTACGTTAACACATAGTGCTACTCCTCTCAGTGAGCATGATCTCAAGGCGCTGGTGAGTGCAGCCTATGCCTATGCGGCTGTTTGTGACGAACTTGATCTGCCCTGCGAAGTCTCGGCCGCGATGCTGCTGCGCTTGCGCAAGCTCGTTCCCTCTCGCCACGCGGAGGCGGCCTACTGGGCGGGCGAGGAGCTCCGCAAGCGTATCAAAGCTGCGGACAAGCCATAAGGAATGACGGGCTAGATATATCGTCCCAATTGATCAGCATGCCATTGCCCCGGCAAGGTACAATACACCTTGAACGCGCATCGTCGGCGTCGGAAACACAATGAACGAACGAATCTATCGAACCGAAGCGATCGTCCTACGCCGCAGAGATTTTGGCGAGGCTGACCGGCTTATTACACTCTATACGCCTGGACGTGGCAAACAGCGCGTCGTAGCGAAGGGTGCCCGGAAAACGACCAGTCGCTTGGGCGGCCATCTTGAACTCTTTACGCGTTCCCAGCTCTTGCTCGCCACCGGACGTAACCTCGATATCATCACCCAGGCTGAAACGATTACGCCCTATCGCGCCTTGCGCCAGGACCTGAGCCGCATCAGCTATGCCTATTATGTCTCTGATCTGCTTGATAAGGTCACCGGTGATGACGAGGAAAATCGCCCGCTCTATAACCTACTGGTGCAAACACTGACCGGTCTGGACACAGCGAGCAGCCCGAGCCTCGTTGTCCGCTTTTATGTACTGCGACTGCTTGGCCTAGTCGGCTATCAGCCCGCCTTCTTTCACTGTACCCGCTGTCAAAATGAGCTAACCGAGCAGTCCGAGCAATGGCTCCCCCCGGCCGGTGTCTTGTGTCCTGACTGTGCCCTGCAAACACCCGGCGCGCTACCAATTTCGTTGGCCGCCTTTAAGGCGCTCCGTTTTCTGCAACGCCAACCCTTCGCCGATATGACCGCTTTGCGCTTATCCGAGCCCCTCCAGGCCGAGATCGAAGACATACTGCGGCGCATGATTCGCCCAATTCTAGAACGTGATCTCAAATCCATTGCCTTTCTTCAAGCAGTACGACGCTGAACCATACGAGGAGTTGAACGTGTCTTATATTGATGGATTATTGGGCGAGGGTGAAGAGATCGTTTTTGAAACGCGCCATCACTGGTTTATGTTGTTTACCCGTGTACTGACCAAGATCATCTTGCTCCTGCTGCTCATCGCGGTGGCCGTCATTGCGCCCCGTGCCTTTCCTTCTGCTGCCTCGCTCATTCCGTTGGGCGCATTGGTGCTCGGTGCTTTTTTGGTGCTGAGTGCCCTGCTGGACTACCTGCGCTGGTCCTACGAGCAATATATTGTCACGGATCGCCGCGTTATTCAGCTGCATGGCGTCCTTAACAAAAGCGTTCTCGACTCATCACTAGAAAAAATCAACGATATTGAGCTTGATCAAACGCTGTTTGGACGGATCTTCGGCTTCGGTAACCTCGAAATCCTGACTGCCAGCCAGGAAGGTATCAACCGCTTCGATCATATTGCTCATCCGCTCCAGTTCAAAAAAGCGATGCTCGATGCGCGGGCGCGCTATGACCATTATCTAGATCGCGCGCCTGTTCAAGCCTATGCCGGGCCGCCCAACCTCCAATCCATGCTCAGCCAGCTTGCTTCGCTCCACCAAAGCGGCATTTTGAACGACGCCGAGTTTGAAGCCAAAAAGCGCGCCATTCTAAGCAGGATTTAGCCGATGACTCACCTCTTTGAAGAAATTGAAGCCGCCCGCCAAGCCATTACCGCCCACTCTACGTTGCAGCCCGCAACCGCTTTAATCCTTGGCTCCGGACTAGGCGAGCTTGCTAACGCTATCGAAAACGCAACCGTCATCCCGTACAGCGCGATCCCTCACTTTCCGACCTCCACCGTGCATGGGCATCGCGGCGAATTGGTGCTAGGTCTGCTTGCTGGTCATCCGGTTGTCGTGATGCGTGGCCGCTTCCACTTTTATGAAGGCTATACCCCCGCCCAAACGACCTTTCCGGTCCGTGTGATGCGCGCGCTGGGAGCCGGTACATTAATCGTCACCAACGCCGCCGGTGGCCTACGGGCCGATTGGCAGGTTGGTGATCTCATGCTGATTACTGACCATATCAATGTGCCGGGGATGGCCGGTTACCACCCCTTGCGTGGTGCCAACGATGAACGTCTGGGTCCGCGCTTTCCTGCCATGACCAATGCCTATGATGTTGCCCTAGGTGCGCGGTTACGTGCGCTCGCGCCGGGTGTTGGAATTACACTGCGCGAAGGTGTCTATACCCAGCTTGCTGGGCCATCCTTTGAAACGCGAGCCGAACTGCGCCTACTACAACGCTGGGGTTCCGACGCCGTCGGTATGTCAACGGCCTCCGAGGTCACCGTTGCCGCCCATGCTGGCATGCGCGTGCTCGGCATCTCGCTGATCTCCAACATTGCCACTCCTGACGCACCACCTGCCAATCACGCCGAGGTCTTGGCCGCCGGCGAAGCCGTCAAAGAGCGCTTCGGCCAACTCCTGCTCAAACTCCTCGCAGAGATGGAGAGTTCACCGTCTTAATACCTTAGGCCAAAGCCCCGCTACGGCTTGGTACAATACCTTCTGGCGGCGTTGCCGTCTTGTTGCGTGTGCAAAGCTGAATTGGATAAACAATGCTCGAAGAAAACCCTACTATCTATGATGTGATCGTCGTCGGTGCTGGCCATGCTGGTTGCGAGGCAGCCTATGCTGCGGCGCGCATGGGCTGCCGCACCTTGCTGGTAACGATCGATCTCGACAAGGTCGCCCATATGTCCTGTAATCCGTCGATCGGTGGCCCCGCCAAGGGCCACATTGTGCGTGAGATCGACGCCCTGGGCGGCCTGATGGCACAGGTCACCGATGCAACGTTGATCCAAATCCGCATGCTCAACGACTCGAAGGGTCCCGCCGTTCAGGCGCTGCGCGCGCAGTCGGATAAGCGCTTATACGCCCAGGTCATGAAAGAGCTACTAGAAGGCACGCCGAACCTTGATCTCAAGCAGGCGATGATCGAACGCATCGCCGTGCTTGATCAGCAACGGCCCGATTTCCCGGCAGCCCGTTTCCAACTCACAACCCATACCGGCTGGCATTTTTACGGCCACGCACTTGTACTAACGACCGGCACCTTTCTGCGTGGTCGCGCGATCACGGGTGCTGCCCAATGGTCAGCCGGACGAGCCGGGGAGAGTGCCTCGATTGCCTTGGGAGAAGACTTAACGATGCTCGGCTTTCCATTGCATCGCCTGAAGACCGGTACGCCGCCACGCATTAACGCTGCCTCGATCGACTTCACTGCAACCGAACTCCAGCCTGGCAGCACACGGCCACTCTATTTTAGCTATACCTATGACGAGACGAGCCGCGTGCCTGCTGTGCCCTGGTTTGAGCAAGCGCCCAATCGCGCGTACCCCCATGCTCAGTTGGATGGCTGGCGGCGGCAGTTGCCCTGCTATCTGGTCCATTCCACATCTGCTACCCACCAGATCATCCGCGACAACCTCCATCGCGCTCCACTGTTTTCGGGCGTAATCGAGGGTGTTGGGCCGCGCTACTGCCCCTCGATCGAAGACAAAATCGTACGCTTCGCAGATAAGTCGAGCCATGGCTTTTTCCTCGAGCCCGAAGGCTGGACGACCAGTGAGGTCTATGTCCAGGGTTGTAATACCTCACTGCCTGAAGATGTACAGTGGGCCATGCTACACACCATTCCGGCGCTCCGTAAGGCGGAAATCATGCGCGTGGGCTATGCTATCGAGTACGATGCGGTAGCGACGGGCGAGATTACGGCAACCTTAGAAACGAAGCGCGTGCCGGGCCTCTTTCTGGCGGGCCAGATTAACGGCACGACTGGTTACGAAGAGGCCGCTGCTCAAGGTCTCATGGCCGGTATTAACGCCGCTCGGCAGGTACATAAGCGATCTCCGGTGATGCTCCGTCGCGACGAAGCCTACATCGGCGTCCTGATCGACGACCTCGTCTGCAAGGAGATTCACGAGCCCTACCGCATGTTTACGTCACGGGCCGAGCATCGTCTCCTGCTCCGCTCAGATAATGCCGACTTGCGCCTGTCGCCGCTAGCCTATGACTTGGGCCTCATTAGTGCTGAACGCCGGTCTCATGTCGAGCGCAAGCAGCAAGGCACGGCTGCGACCCTGACCCAACTTGCCAACCTGCGGCTCACACCCTCTGACGAGACCAATCGACGCTTGCATGCGCAGGGTATCGGCCCGATCATGCAGCCTATGCCGGCTGCCACACTACTGGCCCGCCCCGAGGTTGACTACTCGATGCTCCAGGCCGCGCTCGACTTGCCGGCCCTGGCGCCCGATATCATGGAACAGGTCGAGATCGGCGTCACCTATAGCGGCTATATCGAAAAAGAGCAAAAGGCCGCCGCTCGCGTCCGCAAAATGGAGACCCGTAACCTTCCGGCCAGCTTCGATATTAGTGCCGTTCCTGGTTTGCGTACCGAGGCCCGCCAGGTACTGCAACGTGTGAAGCCTGCGACCCTTGGCCAAGCCGCGCGCCTCGCCGGCATCAACCCCGCCGACATTGCCGTTCTGCTCGTGCATCTCGAACGCCACACAGGACGGGAACGTGTGGAAGGATAAAGTACCGCGAACGCAACGGGTCGAGCGGCTGGTCCACCGCCTGAAGCAACCCCACGCGCTACGCGAAGCGGTCCGCAAACTACCAAGCTATAGGATTTCGACATACCCTTCTGTTCCATGAACGCGAATCCGTTGCCCATCTTTTATCAGTTTGGTAGCATTACCCACTCCGACAACTGCTGGTAAGCCATATTCACGTGCGATAACTGCTCCATGGGTCATCAGTCCACCAACTTCGGTGACCAGGCCTTTTATGGATACAAACAATGGTGTCCAGCTAGGGTCAGTAAATGAGGTGACTAATATATCTCCATCTTCCAGCTCAGCGTCTTCCATGTTTAAGATGACACGTGCTCGTCCCTCTATAACTCCGGAAGAAACAGCTAGACCTACAAGAGCTTTGGCTGGGAGATTTTCTCGTTTGTACTCACCTGCAATGATTTCACCATCAGAGGTGATAACACGTGAGGGAGTTAGTTTTTCATAGAATTTGAACTCCTCTTTTCGTTTGCTGACGATCTGGTAATCCAGTTTATTTGTTCGTACGACTTCGCGAAGTTCTTCAAAAGTGAGATAGTATATATCTTCTTTTTCATGAATAACGTTAGCTTGTACAAGTTGCTTGGCTTCTTTCAGTAAAGCCTTCTTATAAACGAAGTAGCGATTAATCATACCGTATTTTGGATATTCACGATAACCGATATAATTCCGCATCAAGCCAATCATGCCTTTTGCTTCTTTGGCTTTTTGTTCACCATCCGGCAATTGCTCCAAGCGATCTAATAACTCTTGTTCTTTTTCCAAAGCTTCCTGTCGTCCTTGCTCAAATTTCCGATGGCTTGCACCAGGCTCTAAGTTTTTGATGTTACTGAGAATCATGGGGACAAGTATGGTTGGTTTTTCGCTCCAACGAATTTTGGTAATATCGATTTCCCCGACACATCGCATTCCGTATTTGTTGAGATACGCATCGACAGCTTCATGGATTTCCTGTCCACCACTAAAATTAACCAGGTCATCCAAAAAGTTATCATCTTTTACATGTTGTAAGTAATCAATTACTTCCGGATAAGGCCGAATCACATCTGCGACATCCAATAACGCCAGACCCATTTCCGAAGTAATATTGTTGGCTACAGATTGAGAAAGGATGTCCGCTACGTTTTTTTCACCTAACCACCCCTTCATTTTTTCATTGATCCATGATGAAGCATTCATAGCAGTCATAAACACACCAAAACTTTGTGGATCAGATAAAATCTTCTTTAATATCTGGATGTCTTCCATAATAAAATCAAATAAATCCGCTCCTGATTTCGTTTGGATGTTATGTTTTAAATCGTCTACCGATGCTTGATTACGCTTAATCAAATCAGAAACGATTGTCGGATCGTATTCGATTTGCGTTTGATAATCCGCAGCTGGTCTCCCTTGATTGCGGTTACCGGTACTCTGTTCTTGCTCCTCATCTGGTAACAGTTTGATAAAATCTCCTCGCTCTATGATGGTCAGGAGGGCGCCTCTGATGAGCGGATCGGATTTTCCCAGGACATCGATGAGCACCGTTCTGCCGGCAGGCGAAGCCAGTTGATGCGTGACATCCACAAACAACCGTCCACCAGCTGTACGCATGGGCGCACTCGTCGTTAACAGGAAAAACGACAATCCCAGTGGTTTCATGGCGTCGGTCATCATTTGTTGATGCCCAACAGATATATAGACGTGGTTTTCCTGATCATTCGCTTCAGGGATCGGGTATAAAGTCGTGATCGGCCGACTCTGGACAATGTAAAATGTATCATCAACCAAACACCATTCGATGTCCTGGGGACGGCCGAAATGTTCTTCGATCTTTCGGCCCATGCACTCAAGCTGTAAAATCTGCTCATCCGTCAGCGCTTGC
>JBBRHB010000193.1:0-8312 GCA_038223355.1 Chloroflexales bacterium | reverse complement strand
CGTTGTGGATCAGTACACTGTCCATAGCTCCGTCTCCTGTGGTGAAGGTTGCTCGATACCTCCTTTGTACCACACGCTGGCGGGGCTTTTGCTCCGCTCCGAGATGTGGGTAATCACCAGATCGACCCCCTTGACTTTCAGAAAATATGTGCTATAATACATCGCATGCTTAATGGCAAAGGCAGACGGTCCCGCCTGCGTGAACATAACCGCACATGTCCCAAACGGTTACACTCATTATTAACAATATGTTTTGACCGCCTAAAATGGCTGCATATGTCTGTACCAGGCAGAAAACTAAAATCGCGTTGCTGTACCATGTACCAGATTTGAACGTGTTTGTACCAAAAAGCGTGGTACATGTACCAAAACTGAGTTCAACTGTACCAACCGCTCTGGTACATGTACCAGATGAAGGCCGTCCTGTACCACCAGTTGGCTATTGTTCCCATTGTTAAATCATTGTTATCGCATTGTTTTCCTATTGCTTTTTTTGCGCACGGAGCAATGCTTTATCAAGCGGTGGACATTGTTCCCCATTGCTCTTGAAGTGTCGTTTATTCCTTCCCAATGCGGAAAATCGCAACCCAGATTTTTCATTGCCAGCAATACATCGCTGACCGTTCTGAACCGCTTAGAAAAGTGAGCGGCAAGATTTCGCCACTTGCATAAACGGTTACTCGTGCCGTATACTTGTAACCCAAGAGACCCCATTCCGCTGATTACTCGAACAGACCCCTAAGATCTAGCTGTCGCTGTTGGTACATCGTTGCATGTAGTAGGGGGCGAGCCATGGAAGCACGACAAGTGTTACGGCAGCGGATCGCCATTGTGCTCCGTTGGTCGCGGTTGTTGATTCTATGTAGTGTCATGGCCGGAGCTATCGCCTGGGGCATCAATCAACACCAAACTCCGATCTACCAATCTGCCACCACGATCTTGATCGACGCTGCGCCGGGTACCAAGCCAACTTCTGATTACCAGTCAATTCTTGGTAGCGAGCGCCAAGCCCAAACATATGGTCAGCTGCTCGTCTCCGCGCCGTTGCTCGACATAGTGATCCAAAAACTTGGCCTCTCCCGACAAGCGGACGACCTCCGACGCAGCATTGACGTCAGTGTCGTCCGTGACACCCAGTTGATTCGTGTGCAGGTGCGTGATCCTGACGCCCAGCGCGCCGCCGACATTGCAAATGCTCTGGTTGCCACGTTTACGACTCAGACCCACGAGATGCAAACCGCCCGCTATGCAGCCTCTAAGCAACGACTTGAGCAGCAAATGGCGGTCCTGGATAAACAAACTCAACAAATGAGTTCACAGCTGAGCGGCCTTAAAGATACCTCCGAGAATAAGGGAGAGCACGACCGGCTTGACACAACCCTCGCGCAATACCATCAAAGCTACGCCAATCTTTTGCAAAGCTACGAACAAGTTCGTATGGCTGAGGCGCAGACGATCGCGAGCGTCGACCAAGTGGAACCGGCCACCATGAGCCAGCGCCCGGTCGCACCCCGCGTGCTCTTCAATACATTGGCAAGCGCGGGCGTTGCACTCCTGCTGGCTATTGGCTTTGCGTTGTTGTACGACCTCCTGGATGACCGTGTCAAAAGCCCGCACGAAGTGAGTCAACAGCTTGGTTTACCTATCCTCGGCTTCATCAATCATGCCGCCAACATCTCTCTTGCCCGGCCATTAGTCGACGCCGATCCACACTCGTCGTTTGCTGAGGCATTTCGGAGCTTGCGCTCCAATCTCCAATTCGCAACGGCGACCTCTCCGGTCCACACACTCCTCATCACCAGTCCGGCAGAAAGTGACGGTAAATCGACCCTAGTCGCCAATTTAGCTTCAGTTCTCGCTCATGCGGGCAAGCAAGTTATTGTGATCGATGCCGACCTTCGCCATCCGCGCTTGCACCGGTGCTTCGATTTACGCAATAGTTCGGGCTTGAGCGATCTTCTCGTGCAGCCCGAACTACAGCTCGATACGTTGCGTCCAACAGCCGTGCATGGTGTCAGACTGTTGACCGCTGGTGCCTCACCGCACAATCCCGCTGAGTTGCTTGCCTCAGGCCGGCTGGTAGACGTGCTGGCGCACGTACAACCGCATGCTGACGTCGTGCTTGTTGACTCGCCGCCGTTGATGGGGGTCACGGACGCAGCGATCCTCGCTCAACATGTCGATGCTGTCATCGTTGTTGTGCGCGTAGGTGCCACCACGCTTCCTGCCGGTAAGCAAGCAGTGGACCAATTGCGCCGTGCCAATGCCAAGCTGCTAGGTATCGTGATTAATGATATCCCGCAGGGCCAAGCTGCACTTGCCTACGGCTATCACGGCTATGGTCACGACTATCGCTATGCCAGCCGATCTATCCGTAGTCACAAGCCTTCAACTGACCGTCCTTCTAGCCCAGTTCAGCATCAGACAACTGGACCGGAGCGGCTGCTCCGGCTTGAGAGTGACTCTGTAATCCCACCGCTACAATAAATTTTGTGGTTACCATCAAGCCCGGGTTACTTAGCGGCTTTGCTCAGAGCCTCCGTCTTGCTCCGCTGGCGGTCATGTGTATCCTGATATACATCGCCTTGCCAAGTCGGTTTATCTTTCCGTCCGACTTTAGCCTTACCGAACTCCAAGCCACCTGGCACCCTTCACTCGCCGGCTGGTACGATGGGCTGCTTTTCGGAGCCCTCTTCCTTACGTGGCTTGTCCACGGCTTACGAGCGGATCGCAAGCTCACCGGCTTCGCCTACCTGTGCTCCCTCATTGCCGTCTTGAGCCTGGTCTTTGGCTATCCAGGTGTCTCGCCTGCCTTGCTCACTGATACTGCAATCTTCTGGTTACGCTGGACGGCACTCTTTTGTTTCGCTGTCTGGCTTGCTGGAACCGGCGGCGTGCCGGCACTCGAAAGCCTGCTCGTCGTGATCTGTATCGTCCTGTGTGTCTCAGCGCTGTTTGTGTATCGCTTGCAATTTGGGATCAATAGCCGCCTCTATGCGTCTGCAATGTCAGTCGCAAGCTTCAGCCAGGTCGTCGTCGTTGTGCTCTTTATCGCCATTACGCAAAAAAACAATAGATGGACCTTATGGGCCTTACCCTTTTTGGTCTTCACCTTTAGTTGGACCTCGATCCTCTTGTTTTGCTTAATTCTGAGTGTATACGTACTACGGTCCAAAGCTGTGCAGCCCACACAACTGCTGGCTACTGGAGCTATGTTCGCAGCTTGTTTATCGGTCGGCTTCTACCTTATCGTACACTATAGCCAATTCGAGGAGATTCGTAAAACACTGACGAATACCGCGAATGCAGCCTCACTGCACGGACGTACCTACATCTGGTCATACGGTATTGAACTGCTCCGCTCTGGTGCGGTTGGTGTGTTTGGTATTGGGCTCAACCGCTCGCCCTTGGTCTTGCATCAACCCATCATCATCATGACGAGTGGTAATTATTTTGCCGTGGATCGTGAAACCTACGCCTTTCCGGTTCATTTCCACAGCATTCTATTGGAGTTGGGCGTGGGCTTGGGAGTGTCGTCGCTCCTGCTCTTTTACATCCTATGCCAACGCATCATTCAAGCCTTTCGACTGCGTTGTCACCTATCATGGATGATCTTTTCCTTTTTTCTCCTGAGCCAAAGCCTGGACTTTACCTTTTTTCGGCCCAAAGAGATTGTGCTATGGGCCCTTATGCTTGGACTAGCAGAAGGCGCGTTGCGCTTCCAATGTCGGTCAGCGCAACCAGTCTTGCTGGCGTTTGCTGATGACCGCGCCCTGGTGAGCCATGGGTAACGTGCTCTTGGCGCGCCTGGCAACGTACCAGCGAGAACGCTTGGCCTCCGGCTCGATCAACCGTCGCATCTTCCATACTGCGCTCACCATCGCTGCCATAACCTTCGGCGTGAAGCTCGCATCGCTCATCAAGGATGTCGGTGTTGCGGCCACCTTTGGTACTGGTGATAATGTCGAAGCTTTTCTCATGGCTTATCTCCTGCCGACCTTTGTGATCGGCATTGTCGGTGGATCACTGAATGCCGCTTTGATCCCCACCTATATTCAGCTCCGTGAAGCCGAAGGTCAGTCGGCGGCTGATCGCCTATTTTCAAGTATCGTCGTCATTAGCGCGAGTATCCTGCTCGTCACAACTGCTGCTCTGGCACTGGTTGGTCATATGCTTCTGCCCCTCCTTGCGACCGGTTTTAGCCCCGCGAAACGTGGTCTGACCGAGCAGTTGTTCTATCTGTTGTTGCCGGCAATCCTACTAAACGGCATCGCCACCATCTGGGGCGCGGTCCTTAATGCGGGGGAACGCTTCGCACTGGTGGCGGTAGCGCCAGGGCTAGTCCCGCTGGCCATGATCGCATCGTTGCGGCTATCGCACCATAGCAGCGTCGATTCACTGGCCCTTGGCCTGCTCGGCGGCACCTTCCTCCAGCTCGGCATGCTGGCGTGGGGCCTCCGGCGTTGGTCTATACCCCTGCGCCCACACTGGCATGGCCATGATCGCAATGTACGTCAGGTGCTCCACCAATTTGCACCGATGCTCCTCGCTGGCGTCTTGATGAACAGCACGCTCCTGGTCGATCAGTTCGTCGCGTCACTGCTCCAGCCTGGAAGTGTCGCCGCGCTCGGCTATGGCAATAAACTCGCTAGCCTGATGACCGGCATCAGCACCACGGCCTTAGGCACTGCCTTGCTGCCCTATTTATCCAAGCTGGTCGCTCGTTCGGAATGGCAAGCTGTACGCCATACCATTAAAACCTACACCCTGCTCGTATTGGGCCTGGCAGTGCCGATAACCATGCTTCTCTATGCTCTATCCACACCCATCGTCCATCTACTATTCCAGCGCGGAGCCTTTACTCCCGCCAACACCCTCCTAGTCGCCCGCATCCAGGCCCTGTATATTGTGCAACTTCCCGCTTTCACGCTCTCTATTGTATTCGTCCGTTTGCTTTCGTCACTACAACTCAATTACATCTTGACCTGGGGTACGTTAATGAACTGTGTCGTCAACATCTCGCTTGACTACCTGCTCGTGCGTCGCTTCGGCGTAGCTGGCATTGCCCTGTCCACTAGCCTTGTTTATCTGGTTTCGCTTTGTTTTCTTGCCACGATGGCCCTCCACCAACTGCGGAAGCGCTAACCGATGCACCTTATCCTTGTCATTGCGGATCTAGGAGCCGGCGGTGCTGAGCGCGTACTCACGACCCTGGCGAATGAGTGGGCCAAGCAGGGTCGCCAGATCACCGTTCTTACCTTAGGGGATGGTGCCGTGCCCCCTTTCTTCGCTCTTGATCCATCCGTTCGGCTCCGACCGCTGGCGTTGGCTCGGCCTTCGCACCATCCCTTGCTCGCGCTCGCGCACAATCTCCTACGTATCCTGGTTTTACGGCGTGCACTCGTTGCGGCTCGTCCGCAGGTGGTCATCGCCTTCATGGACCAAACCAATATATTGACCCTCTGCGCTACGGTTGGCCTCGCCCTGCCGGTTATAGTTACCGAGCATACTGACCCCATGTATTCAAGCCTCCCCCGGCCTTGGCAGCTTTTGCGCCGGCTTACCTACCCATGGGCTGCCCAACTCATTGTCCTCAATGCTTCGGTGCGTAACTATTTCTCGCCTCGGGTCCAGAAAAAAGCTCGCATCATTCCGAATCCGGTTGTGCTGTCCCCCGCTACTCCTCCGATCCACGCGACTAGCAGTCCCAGCCCCTCAATCTTGTTGGCCATGGGCCGGTTGGTCGAACTCAAAGGTTTCGACCGCTTACTCCGCGCCTGGGCCAAAATTGCGCCACATCATCCCGATTGGGTACTTGAGATCTGGGGCGCAGGCCCCTGCTACGCGGACTTGGACGCTTTAGCTCGGCAACTTGAGTTGGGCAATCAACTTCGCTTACCCGGCCTCACGCGAGACCCCTACCGCATAATGCGCCAAGCTGACCTGTTTGTGGCAACCTCACATTACGAAGGCTTTTCGCTCGTCCTGGCCGAAGCTATGGCCTGTGGTCTACCGGTTGTCAGCTTTGATTGTCCGAGCGGTCCCCGTGAGCTTATTCGTGATGGCGTCGATGGTCTGCTTGTACCAAATGGCAATGTCGATGCTCTAGCACTAACCCTTGATAACCTGATACGTAATCCAGCTACTCGCCAAACGCTAGCAGCCCTCGCTCCCCAGGTGCTTGAGCGCTTTAGTTTAGCCACCGTTATGGGGCAATGGGAAGCGTTGATTGAGGAGCTTGTGGCGCGATGATCCGCATTCTCTTCATCATTCGTGCTCTTCATCTAGGTGGTGCAGAGCGTCAGTTAATCCAGTTGGCCGGCGGACTAGATAAAACGCGCTTCGCCGTCACGGTCGCCACCATGTATGATGGTGGTGAGCTATGGCACGAAATTGAAGCCAGGCCCGGTGTAACGCTGGTTTCTCTGCACAAGCGTGGCCGCTGGGATCTTGTCCCGTTCGGCTATCGAGCATTACGTCTGGTCCGGCGCTTACATCCTGATATTCTGCATAGCTATATGGGTGGCTCGAATGAGCTGGCTCTAGTGCTGGGACGACTTGCCGGCGCGCGCGTGATTTGGGGCCTGCGCGTATCTGACCTAAACCTATCACACTATGGCTGGTTTGTGCTGGCACTCTTTCGTATCGGTGCAGTACTCTCGCACTGGCCTGATCTCATTATCGCCAACTCCCATGCCGGCCAGCACTATCACCAGACTCATGGATACGCACAGCGTCGCCTGATCGTCATCTCCAATGGCATCGATACCGAGCGTTTTCGTCCCGATGAAGCCGCCGGTCGTGAGCAGCGCCGGACGTGGGGCATCCCAGATGGGACGGAGTTGATTGGGATTGTCGGTCGTTTAGATCCGGTCAAAGATCATTCTACCTTCCTCCACGCTGCCGCACTGTTCACGGCTGTCCGCCCCCAAGCCCGTTTTGTATGTGTAGGTTCGGGACCGGCGACCTATCTTGCTGCATTACAACGCCTAGCGCACGATCTTGGCATAGCGGATCGCGTGCTTTGGACTGGCAGTTCCAATATGATGGTCAGCGCCTATAATGCGCTAAGCCTCCTTACCTCGACCTCCTTGAGTGAGGGCTTTAGTAATGTGCTTGGCGAGGCGATGGCTTGCGGGGTGTCCTGTGTGGCGACGGATGTGGGTGACTCAGCTTGGCTACTTGGCGATACAGGACTAGTCGTCCCTGCGGGCACACCGCAAGCAGTAGCCCAAGCATGGCACACAGCACTAATGGGTGATCCTGTAATTCACCGTGGAATGACCCTGCGCGGCCGCGATCGTGCCCTAGGCTGCTTCTCGCTTGGCTCACTGGTTGATCAGCACGCGCGGTGCTACGAACAACTCGTGACGAACCGTGGCTAGCATAACCTTCCTCGCAACCACCTTAGCCTATGCCGGGGCCGAAACCCAGGTGGTGCGTCTGGCCGTTGCCCTCAAGGCGCGGGGCTGGTTTGTTGAAGTGGTGACGATGGTGGCACCTCGAGCCTATGTTGCGGGGTTACAAACAGCTGGGATTAGAGTCTATTCCCTCGACATGCGACCGGGCTATCCCGATCCACACGCCATCCTCATGCTTGCCCGCCACCTGCGTCGCACAGGGCCCCTGATCCTCCATAGCCATATGGTTCATGCGAACTTGCTGGCCCGCATGACACGGCCTTTATGTTCGGTTCCCGTACTGATCTCGACTGCCCATAACGTATATGAAGGCGGACGCTGGTGTGAATGGGCCTACCGGCTCACGGATGGGCTGTGCGACCTGACCACTAATGTTAGCGCTGCGGCGGTCCAGCGGTATATTGCGGTTGGCGCCGTTCCTCCTAAGCGGCTGCGTATGATGCCCAATGGGGTCGATACCGACCGCTTTCGCCCCGATCCGACCGTCCGAGAACAGTACCGCAGTGATCTTAAGCTTGGCACGGAGTTTGTATGGCTAGCGGTCGGTCGCTTCGATGCCGCGAAGAACTACCCCGTCTTGCTCAAAGCCTTTGCCCACCTCCATGAACGAGATCCGGCCGTCCAATTGTTCTTAGTCGGTGAGGGCTGCCTACAGCCAGAGGCCCGCACGCTCACCGCCCAACTTGGCATCAGTGAATGCGTTCGTTTTTTAGGCGTACGTGCGGACATTCCGGCGCTAATGAATGCCGCTGATGGCTTTGTCCTATCCTCTGCCTGGGAAGGGCTGCCGATGGTGCTGTTGGAAGCGGGAGCGTCCGGCCTGCCAATCGTGGCGACCGATGTCGGCGGCAATCGCGAGGCCGTCGCCCCGGCTGGCGGCGAACTAACGCC